>NZ_JAPCIY010000109.1:0-8735 GCF_027707645.1 Aeromonas sp. QDB30
CTCCTCCTACTGGACTTGAACCAGTGACATACGGATTAACAGTCCGCCGTTCTACCGACTGAACTAAGGAGGAATTGCCTGTCTCGTCGAGACGCAGCGGATATTAATGATCCCCCGGACGGGTGTCAACCCGCCACTCCACGGAAAAAGGGCTTTTCGGCCCGTTTGCCCAAAACTTGGGCGCTGTGGACTATTTTCAGCACAATCAGCAGCTTGAGATGCCCTGCCTGCGGCCACGGTCGGGCTGGCGATGAAGGTGCCATCGGCCTGGAGGGGGCGAGGCAATGGATAAGCCGATCATGGCGGGAACCGATGAAAATCGGCGATGTCGCCCCTGTCGATGGGCTTGCCTCTGAGGTGTGGGGGATGCGAGGGAGGTGCCGGGTCGCGATGACCAGGGATCTATTAAAGGAATGGCAGGGAAAATCGGCGATATGCGAGCTATCGATGACAATAATGCGGGGTAATGGCCATTTCTTGATCCTGCCCATCGAATTATCTGGCCGGGTCGGGTATGGTTGCCTTCGATACCATCGCCGCGTCGACAGCTCTGCCGGCCCTTGATGATGATCGGGTGCCGGTTCACCCCGGCCTTTGTCTCCCTCTTCTGGTATTACCCTAGACATGCACAATCAAGCTTCCTTACAAGGCGTGAAGCTGGCCATCGCATTGCGCCAATCCTGCATTGACGAACCCTACAGCGTGGCGCGCTTTGGCCGCGACCTCATCGCCGGCATCACGGTCGGCATCATCGCCATTCCCCTTGCCATGGCACTGGCCATCGCCAGTGGGGTGCCGCCCCAGCACGGGCTCTACACCGCCATCATCGCCGGTATCGTGATCGCCGTGACCGGCGGCTCCCGCTTCTCCATCTCGGGGCCCACCGCCGCCTTCGTGGTGATCCTCTACCCGGTGGCCCAGCAGTTCGGGGTGGGGGGGCTTTTGATGGCCACCCTGATCTCGGGCTGCTTCCTGGTGGCCATGGGGATGGCGCGCCTCGGCCGCCTCATCGAATACATTCCGCCCTCGGTGACCCTGGGTTTTACCGGCGGTATCGCCATCGTGATCGCCACCCTGCAGATCAAGGATTTCTTCGGCCTGCAGGTGCCCGAGATGCCGGAAACCTACCTCGGCAAGGTGCAGGCGCTGGCTCATGCCCTGCCCAGCTGGCAGTGGGGGGACACCCTGGTGGGGGTGGCGACCCTGGCGGTGCTGCTGCTCTGGCCTAGGCTGCGTCTGCCGGTCCCCGGCCACCTGCCCGCCGTGCTGGTGGGGGTGGGCCTGGGCTTTGGCCTGCACCAGTTCGGGGTGGACGTGGCCACCATCGGCAGCAAGTTCAGCTATACCTTGGCCGACGGTACCCAGGGCATGGGCATTCCCCCCATCGCCCCGACCCTGGTGATGCCCTGGGCGCTGCCGGGGCCGGACGGGGCGCCGGTGGAGTGGAACCTCGCCGCCATCGAGCGGCTGCTGCCCGCCGCCTTCTCCATGGCCATGCTGGGAGCCATCGAATCCCTGCTCTGCGCCGTGGTGCTCGATGGTATGACGGGTCGCAAGCACAGCTCCAACGGCGAGCTGGTGGGGCAGGGCCTTGGCAACATCCTGGCTCCTTTCTTCGGTGGCATCACGGCGACGGCCGCCATCGCGCGCTCCGCCGCCAACGTGCGGGCCGGTGCCACCTCGCCCATCTCCGGTATTGTCCATGCGCTGGTGGTGCTGGCTGCCATCCTGGTGCTGGCTCCCTGGCTCTCCTGGTTGCCGCTCTCTGCCATGGCCGCCCTGTTGCTGCTGGTGGCCTGGAACATGAGCGAGGCCCACAAGGTGGTGGATCTGGTGCGCCGGGCGCCCAAATCCGATGTGCTGGTGCTGCTGGTCTGCCTGTCGCTGACCGTCATCTTCGACATGGTCATTGCCATCACCTTCGGGGTGATCCTGGCCTCTTTGCTGTTCATGCGTGAAATCGCCAAGATGACCAGGCTGCACAACCTGGCGGATCACAAGCGCTATGCCAGCGAGGTGTCCCTCTCGACCCTTGTCTACAAGATCAACGGGCCACTGTTCTTTGCCGCCGCCGAGCGGGTCTTTGACGAGTTGCTTGCCCAGGTGAAGGACCACAAGGAGTTGATCCTGCAAATGGAGGCGGTCTCCATCCTGGATGCTGGCGGTCTCACCGCCTTCCAGCAGTTCGCAAAACGCATGGCCAAGGCGGGGGTCCGTCTCAAGGTGGCTGAATTGCAATTCCAGCCCCTCAAGACCCTGGCGCGGGCCAAGGTGCGTCCGGTGGCGGGAGAGCTGGAGTTCTACGGCTCGCTGGAAGAGGCTATTCGAGGAGAACATTTGCACGAAGCGGTTGAAAATTGATGGAAAGGGATAGGAAACGGCATATTTTTAGTCACTTGGTTCGCTTATTGAGCAAACAGTGGCAAAAGATAAAAAATTGCATTGACCGCCTCGCGCCTATCCCTTACATTACGCCCCGTTCCAGCGCAACGGCGCAGCGAATTCGTGTTGGCTGAACACGTTAAAGCACAGACCAAAATTGGGTGCGGTGTCCGAGTGGCTGCCCACCGACGAAGTCGGCAAGATGCACGCGCAGCGTGCTCCGAAAGCCACTTCAAGCAGTGAAAATTTGGTGAGGTGTCCGAGTGGCTGAAGGAGCACGCCTGGAAAGTGTGTATACGGCAACGTATCGAGGGTTCGAATCCCTCCCTCACCGCCAAATATAACCCGTTGAATTTCAACGGGTTTTTTCATTTCTAGACTTACGTGATTTTTTTCCTGGATCAACTGGGTGGAACAATCATGTATCTGAGTAAAAATGCCTCCGGCACCTACTACACTCGTCTCCCGCTGCCTAAGTCATTACGTGACCGTGGCTTGCCCTTCGCTATCCGTACTTCCCTTTGCACCAAAGATCGTCAGCTCGCCGTAGACCGCAACCTGGCAGTGGCAGCTCGTACTCGCGCACTTATCGCGGCTACTCCTGCCGATACTGCCCCCCGCAGTTTCTATCGCTGGATCCGCGCCGATCTAGACGCGTTCAAAGCAGCGGGGTTCATCCCTCCTCAAACACCTTCCACACCTCGTGAACCTTCTGTTGATGCCCCAGCTTGCCCCAGCAGTGGGATCATGCTCACCCACGCATTGGCGAGATTCATCGAGACTAAAACCAGTGAGGGGATCCAGCATAGGTCGGTGGGCCAGCTCCAACTTCGGATCAACGCCTTCGTCACCTGGGCCAAAGGGGTTAAAGTCGATGAGGTGACGCCCGCGCTGGCACAGGAGTACCGCAACAGCTTGCTGCGCAAGACCAACCTCAGTTTCAAAACCAAAGGAGATTACCTCGCCGCCCTGAAACAGTTCTTCCGTTGGTGCGTGGCGCTGGACTATTGCAGCCGTAACCCTTTTGATGGGTTGACGGCAGGCAAGAAGCCGCACAAACGGGCGGATGAGGAGCGAGTGCGCTGGCATCGCCCTCAACTGGCTCAGCTGTTTGCCAGCCTGCGTAGCAAACAATCTCGGAAAGGCAAAAAATTGAGAGTTCAAGACTGGTGGGTGCCCCTGCTGTGCCTGTATGCCGGGCTGCGACCCTCCGAGGCTTGCCAGCTCAAAACTCAGAACATCAAACAGGTTGAGGGGATTTGGTGTCTGATGGTCGATGCGGGAGAGGTGGATCAACAGCTCAAGAGTGCCAATGCGTACCGTACCGTGCCGCTACATAGTGCGTTGATCGGACATCAATTCCTGGACTATGTGGAGAGTCGTCGCGGTCAGGGGCAGGTATTTTTGTTCGACGACAAACCATCAGGCAAAGACGACGACTGGGCGCATAACATCACCTGTCGCTTCCAACGCCACCTCAATGATGCTGGCATCGTAGGTCAGGGCCGTCCCACGCTTTACGGGCTGCGGCATAGCTACATCGATGAGTTACAGCAGGCGGACGTTGCTGAGCATATTGTGGCTGAGTTGGCGGGACATAGGGAAAGTGCGAACAAGTATCCCAAGAACAAAAAATGAAAATTTTAGTCATTTAATATCAATGGGTTACCAGTAAATGCTCTCGTGCCATATGACTTATTCGCACCTTCCAAAATGTCGTCTCATCGGAAAGCCGTCTTTACTTTCATAAATTCCACATAGAACTGCGTTCTATGTGAATATACGATCCAGAGTTTAGTAGCGCAGGCCGGTCAATAAGAACTCATCTCAGTGTATTAATGGTCAACTCTGTACTCGTTGCGTATTCCGGTGAAGTTGAACAGCCATTCCGGCCAACGTGAACACCCTGATCCTTAACGCGCTCATGTCATCTCGTTTCTAAGGAAGGTGCGAATAAGCGGGGAAATTCTTCTCGGCTGACTCAGTCATTTCATTTCTTCATGTTTGAGCCGATCTTTTCTCCCGTAAATGCCTTGAATCAGCTTATTTAGACCGTTTCTACGCCATTTAAGGCGCTATTCCCAGTTTTTAGTGAGACCTCACCCACTGACGTATCATTTGGTCCGCCCGAAACAGGTTGGCCAGGGTGAATAACATCGCCAGTTGGTTATCGTTTTTCAGCAACCCCTTGTATCTGGCTTTCACGAAGCCGAACTGTCGCTTGATGATGCGAAATGGGTGCTCCACCTTGGCCGGTAATCCCCCCGAAAAACTGAGGTGCTTATAAGTAGAATGTTCCCGTACCTTGATACCCGGAGGTTCTACATGAAAACATCACGCTTTAGCGATGCCCAGATCATCGCCATTCTTAACAAGGCCGAGGCTGGCTCCCCCGTTCCGGAGCTCTGCCGCGAACATGGCATCAGCTCCGCCACCTTCTACAAGTGGCGCTCTAAATACGGCGGAATGGATGCCTCCCTCATGGCTCGCCTCAAAGAGCTGGAGGACGAGAACCGCCGCCTCAAGAAGATGTACGCCGAGGAGCGCCTCAAAGCCGAGATCATCGCTGAGGCCATGGCAAAAAAGTGGTGACGCCATCTGCCCGGCGGGAGATGGCAACCAGGGCCGTAGCGGATTACGCCATCTCCATCCGCCGGGCTTGCCAGGTGTTCAAGGTCAGCGAGGGCTGCTATCGCTATCAGCCGGTGCTGGCCGATGAAAATCAGGAGATTGCCGATTGGCTGCTGCGCCACAGCGCTAATCAGCGTAACTGGGGTTTTGGACTGTGCTTTCTGTACCTGCGTAACGTCAAAGGCTTTGGCTGGAACCACAAGCGGGTGTACCGGATTTATCGCGCCCTTGAACTTAATCTGAGGATCAAGCCGCGAAAACGGCTGGTACGGGCCAAACCGGAGCCGCTGGCGGTCCCTGAAAAACCCAATCACTGCTGGTCGATGGACTTCATGCATGACCAGCTCGGTGATGGCCGTTCGGTGCGGCTGTTTAATGTGATCGACGACTTCAACCGCGAAGCACTGTGCATCGAGGTGGATTTCTCCTTGCCTGCCACACGGGTCAAACGGGCGCTGGAGCAAGTGATCGCGTGGCGGGGAAAGCCGGTGGAGATCCGCTGCGATAATGGCCCGGAATATATTAGCGAGGAGCTCAAGCGCTGGGCTCAGCAGGAAGGGATAGCGCTGCGGTATATCCAGCCGGGCAATCCCCAACAGAACGCGTATATCGAGCGGTTTAACCGCACGGTACGTTACGACTGGCTGGGTCATTACCTGTTTGAGTCACTGAATGAATTGCAGGCATTTGCCACAAACTGGTTGTGGACGTATAACCATGAGCGGCCCAATATGGCGCTGGGTGGCTACACACCAAAACAGTGCCTAATGCAGGCCGCATGACCTCTACTTTTGAGTGCCCCTAAGAATGGGGGGAATACCGAACGACCAGCCGAGCTGGGTCAGCAGGGTCAGAGCTGGGATCTTGGCGCTGTACTCTTCCTGAAACCGTGGTAATTTTTTATTCCACATCACCCTTTCCCCCAGAATAAAATGGAGAGTCATTATATATTTTTTGATATTTGATACTATCAGACTCGCCATTATTAACATTGCCGTATTTTTCTTTGTGATAAGTACAGCAACTGCCACACGACGTACAGATGTACCGACCTTCTGAACACTTTTGCTTTAGGTCTCGACTATCTATTATTTCATAGCATTTAAAACCAATGCAGTGATTGATGTAATAGTTTATTTTATGCTCTACACAACATTCATTTGCACAATAAAAAACTGTCGCTCGGTATGCTGCACTTTTTGGCTTGGTAATAAATGAATTGGATTTAATATCAAATGTCGTTACTTCGACTAGCGCGTAACTAAGGTTAGGCTTCATAAGCATACCGCAGCAACGACAATGCAGCCTAGGAAAAATTTCTCGCATACGATTCAGATATCCTGCAAGTTTAATTGGGAGATCTCTTTTAGATGGTTTATTTAACAACTCATATTTAGCTCCATAATGGCTTAACCAATCATACAAGCTAAACTCAAGATAATGTTTATTAAGGTTTGGTATTACATGCTGATCTGTACATTTTTTGCCACGACATAAAAATATACTAGTATCAGCCTCAACATTTGTCGCATTTGAAATACGAGAGAGATTATGAGGATAACGTTTTTGAGAATTTTTTATTTCTTCTGGTGTTTGCGTTTTCCAATAAAATGCTTCGCAGGATAAATCTATATATGGAAAGTGTTCTGCTAGTGTTTGGCAGCGTGGGAAAAGATTAAAAAATGAAGGATGATCAATACGAAATTTATTCGTAAGCAAGGCTTCCCATATGTCATGCAGGATAGAGGCGATGATAGCATCAGGAGTGTTGGATTGATTAATGATTGGTATTAAATTCGCTAAAATGTAGAATTCTGGATCAATAGATAGTGTAGGCGAATTCATTATGTCATCTATAAAGCTTAAATCTTTTAAGAAAATTTTTTCCTTAGTGTAAAATGCATCAGCAAATGGCTTGATTAGTGGGTGCTGACGATATTGATCATAGGTGGTTATATTTTTTTGGTAAGCACCCATAACAAAGTTGGCAACATTAATTTTTTCGTTGGTAAATTGTTTGGTAACAAAATCTTCCATATCATCTCGCCAAACTTCTAATATCTCTTTTGAATCCACCACCTGATTAAACCCAAGATATAGAGCGGCGCTAAATGAAATGTGGTTTATTATTTCACTTAGTAATGCATTTATTTTAATCTTGCCGGCCTGCATATCTACAATGAATGTAGTAAAGGCTTCAATTTGATTGTCAATTAACTCCTTACTAATCAATAATGGAGGAACTCCATTTGAGATGACATAAGCAATACCTTTTTTACTTGTGATGTCATCTATTAACTGACTTGACATATCAGCAGGCCGAACACCATGAGAAATCGCTTTTTTAAGTCCTACGGATTTAACAAAATCTGATATTGCTTGCTTTGGTATTTCCGTTAGTGGAATGCCGTGCAACTTGACTTCATCAATACCAACACTTCTTGCATGTTTCGCAATTAAACCTCTTGGTAGATAAGATAAAGGAATACCATTTTCAATATCAATTATAACACCATCCTTTATAAAACATTCTACTATCAAATCATCTGGCACCATTGACAATGGTATGCCATTAGAGTTAGCGCTAATGACGCCTACACATTTTACGAAGTTCAAAATGATATCTATTGATATTCTATTAAGAGGAATTCCTTGCGCCAAGGCATTAACTATTCCTACCGACTGTACATGTTTCGAAATTAAATCATCCGGGATTTCTGATATCGGAATACCATCTGAAACAGCGGCAATAACTCCAACATTATTTACATGCACCAGAATCAACTTTCTTGGTATCCTAGCAACAGGGATACCGTGAGAAATGGCCTCTATAATCCCTACTGTAGAAATATAATCAAGAACCAACCTATCTGGCATGCTCGATATCGGTATACCCTGTGATATGGACTCCGGGACCCCAAATTTATTGACATGATGAGCAATCAAATCGCTTGGTATTATTGATAGTCGAATGCCACTGGATATTGCCTTAATAAGGCCAATTTTTTCGATATACACTGTTAGCAAACTATTTTTATTGCTACATGCCATTATTATGGAAATGAACTCTGCGATACGCTCAGAGTTTTGTGAAAATTTATCCACGATACGATAAGCATCATTGCAATCAAACAAATCAGCTAAAGTCTTCTTGATTGAAGAATCACGTAACTCAACAAACTCATCAGAAAAAACCAAATACTGATAGAGTATTTCTGTTAGATTATTGTCATTTTTTGAAAGCGCATAAGCATTAGATGCATTTACTTTGCCTCTGTTATCCTTACCTATTTCATAGAGTACGATTTCACCTTCCACCAATAATGGCTTATTGATGACTGCATTCTTATGCACAAAAATATCTTCACTTCCATTTGTTGCTAAAAAACCAAACTGGTTATCTCTGCCTGTGTTGTTGTTACGACCTCCGAACCATTTAACACAAGCAAGCTTCCAATTTTTTGGGGAACCAAATCTATCTATAATATGTGCAGTCATCGTATCACCATTAAATCCATTTAAACCCGCCGTTTGCCGGTCAGCAGTTGTTGCATCAGGGCCTTTTTCTCTTGGGAAGGTGCGAATAAGCGGGGAAATTCTTCTCGGCTGACGCAGTCATTTCATTTCTTCATGCTTGAGCCGATCTTTTCTCCCGTAAATGCCTTGAATCAGCCTATTTAGACCGTTTCTTCGCCATTTAAGGCGCTATTCCCAGTTTTTAG
>NZ_JAPCIY010000110.1:0-8565 GCF_027707645.1 Aeromonas sp. QDB30
CGATTGGATCGGACATACTGAGTACAGTGAAACCAGAATAGAGCAATTAGATCACATCTTTAATCTGATTGGTATCATTCGAGTGGTCAGGGATATTTTGATGCCTTTGTGAGTGAAATCGCCAACGCGGTGGGGGCTGACTTCGTCCTGGTGTCCGGCAAGGATCAGGCGGGTCTGTTCTTTACCGTGCATGCCGCCTATCCCGCCTCCCTCGACATCAACGCCTACAGCTTCCCCCTCGCCGACACTCCGGGGGAGATCGCCATGCAACAGGGTGAAGCCTGGTTCAGTGATCGCACCCGCCAGCTGTTCCCCCACGCCGCCGTGCTGGAGCGCTGCGAGGTGAGAGCCTATGCCGGCGTCGCGCTCAAGAACGCCGAGGGAGAGACCATCGGCCTGTGCAGCGTCATGTTCAAGCGGGCCATGCCGAGAATGGAGAAGATAGTGGGTCTGCTGCGTCTGCTGGCCCCACTCGCCGGTCGTGAACTGGCGCTGATGTATCAGCAGCGCCAGAGCCAGGAGCAGCCGGCGCAACCGGAACATCACCACTTCCTGGACACCATGATGTCCCATGCGCCCGTGGGCATCGGCAAGGTGGATCTGGGCGGCAAGATCCTCTGGGCGAACCCGGCCATCGAGAAGATGCTCGGCTACAGCCAGGAGGAGCTGCAACAGCTCACCGTCGCCGAAATCAACCACCCGGACGACTGGCAGACCAGTATTGCGCTCTACGACGCCCTCAAGCGGGGAGAGCGTCCCGCGTTTACCCAGGAGAAGCGTTATCTCCATCGGGATGGGACCGTCCTGTGGGGACGGGTGACGGTGACCCTGATCCGCAACGAGCAGATGCACCCCGACTATCTCATGGTGGTGCTGGAGAACATCGATCCCATCAGGCGCCATGCGGAGCAGCTCAAGCTCTCCCACCGGGTCTATGACAACCTCTCCGAAGCCATTCTGGTGTGCGATGCCGACAGTCGCATCATCTCGGTCAATCCGGCCTTCGAGAAGATCACCGGTTACAGCGAGGAGGAGGCGTGTGGCCAGCGGCCCAGCATGCTCAAGTCCGGACTGCACGATCAGACCTTCTATGCGGACATGTACCACGCCCTGGAGCGGGTGGGGATCTGGCGTGGGGAGGTGTGGAACAAGCGCAAGAACGGCAAGCTCTATCCCCAGCAGCTGATGATCAGCGCCGTGCGGGAAGGGGGCAAGATCAGTCAGTACATCGCCATCTTCAGCGATCTTTCCCAGACCAAGCTGGCAGAGCAGAAGATCGCCGCCCAGGCCAACTACGACAACCTCACCGGCCTGCCCAACCGCTGGCTGTTCGGTCGGTGTCTGGCCCGCTTCTGCGAGCGGGGGGAGCGCTTCGCCCTCATGGTGCTCGACCTCAACAACTTCAAGGCGGTCAACAACAGCATGGATCACCATGTGGGCGACGCCCTGCTGCGGGAGGTATCGGATCGGCTGGTGAGCCGGGTGCGCACCGAGGACCTGGTGGCCCGCATCGGCGGCGACGAGTTTGCCTTCCTGGTGCCCGGCATCGTCAACCGCCGTCAGGCCGAGGTGTTTGCCAAGCAGGTGATCGGCGGCTTTGCCCGTCCCTTCATGCTGGCCAACCAGCACCTCTATGTAACCGCCACCCTGGGGATCACCCTCTGTCCCAATGACGGCGGCGACAGCGACGAGCTCTTGCGCAATGCCGAGCAGGCCCTGTTCGTCGCCAAGCGCCAGGGACGTCCCCTCGGCACCTACAACGCCTCCATGCGGGAAGAGGTGAGCCAGCGCCACCAGATGCAGCACGATCTGGCGGAGGCCATCAAGCTGGGCCAGCTGACCATGGCCTACCAGCCCATCTGGGACAACCGCAGCGGCCGGGTCGCCAAGCTGGAGGCCCTGGTGCGCTGGTATCACCCCCACTGGGGTCAGGTCTCACCGGCGGATTTCATCCCGCTGGCGGAAGAGGCGGGGCTCATCCAGGGGCTGGGTGCCCTGGTGCTGTGGCAGTCTTGCCGGGATCTGGCCAGATTGCAGCAGTCCGGCTTCCCGGATCTGCAGATGTCCATCAACCGCTCCACCCTGGAGTTCCAGACCATAGACCCGGAGGCCAACGAGTGGCTCAGGGTGATCCGCCACTTCGAGCTGGATCCGGCGGACATCATCATCGAGATCACCGAATCCCTGCTGATGGAGACCAGCGATCAGCACAGGGTGCGGATCGATGCCCTGCGCGAGGCGGGCTGCAAGCTGGCCATCGACGACTTCGGCACCGGCTACTCGGCACTGAACTACCTGCGTACCTTCCCGGTGGATCTGGTGAAGATCGATCGCTCCTTCGTGCGCCATATTCCCTTCAACGAGCAGGACCGTCTGCTGCTCGACGGCATCATCAACATCGTGCACAACCTCGGCATGCAGGTGGTGATCGAAGGGGTGGAGACCCGGGAGCAGCTCAACTTCCTCTGTCAGAAGGGGTGCGCCTTCACCCAGGGGTATCTGCTCAGCCGCCCGCTGCCTTTCGACGATCTGACCGAGTACCTGAGTCTCAACCGTCAGGGAATGAACCTGGCGAATCTGACCACGGTGAGCTGACCCCCCGCTTCTGCTATCATGCCGGCTTCTGCGCCGTGATGAGTCCATGTTATGCCCCATATTCAGGTTTTCAGTGAAGTGCCCGCCCGCGATGGCGAGCTCGACGCCCTGCGCCAGCGCCTTGCCGACGTGGCGTTTCCCGCTCCCTTCGCCCTGGTGCTGACCGAATCGCGGTTGGAGCTGCGCAAGCTGGACGAACCCAAGCTGGGGGCCGTTTATGTGGACTTCGTGGAAGGGGCGGTGGCCCACAGGCGCAAGTTCGGTGGCGGGCGCGGCCAGTCCATCGCCAAGGCGGTGGGATTGAAGTCGGGAGCCATGCCGACCGTGGTGGATGCCACCGCCGGGCTCGGGCGCGATGCCTTCGTGCTCGCCTCCCTCGGCTGCAAGGTGACCCTGATCGAACGCAGTCCCGTGGTGGCGGCCCTGCTCCAGGACGGTCTGACCCGGGCGGGGCAGGATCCCGAGATAGGCCCCTGGGTGCGCGAGCGGATGCAACTGCTGCAAGGCCCGGCGGTGGAGACCCTGCTGGCGCTGACCGAGCGGCCGGAGGTCATCTACCTGGATCCCATGTTCCCCCACAAGCAGAAGTCGGCGCTGGTGAAAAAAGAGATGCGGGTGTTCCAGTCCCTGGTGGGGGCGGATCTCGACGCGGATGCCCTGCTGCCGGCGGCGCTCAGGATGGCTGACAAGCGGGTGGTGGTGAAGCGGCCCGACTATGCGGGCTGGCTCAACGAGCACAAGCCCAGTATGGCCATCGAGACCAAGAGCAACCGCTTCGACGTCTACGTGATGGCGGCGCTGGCGAGTTGAGTGGCGACTGGCAGGGAGTCTGAGCGTCAAACCAAGAGGGCCAACCTGATCAGGTTGGCCCTCTTGCTATTCATTGGCTGCGGGGTGGGGCGAAGTGGATCCGCTTTTCTTCCCCTTGCCAGACGAGTTCCAGGGTCGCCAGGTCCGCCAGGCTGAGGCGCTCAGCGCGCTCCAGCAGCAGATACTCCACCCCGCCGCTGGCTTCTATGGTGCGGATCCTGTCCGCCCAGGTTCGTCCATCCCGGTCGGTGATCGTGACGGGCAGCTGCCAGCTGGCGGCGATCTCCAGCCAGTCGTACAGGTCACAGCTGATGGGTTGGTAATCGGCCATGGGGTGTGTGCCTCAGGCTTCCAGCAGCCGGGTGGACCAGCCCATCTTCTGCTGGCGCTCCACCTCGAGGCGCAGCTCGCTGGCGCGCAGGTAGTGTTCGTCCAGCCAACCCTTGGGCAGGGTCAGGGTCAGGGCATCTTCATCGGCTTGCAGCATGAACCTGGGCACAGTGCCCTGGGTCCGGCGCATGCAGAGGATGAGGGAGATGCGCAGGATACGGGCCAGCCGGATCGCCTGGCGACCGGTGACGGCACCCTGTTTCTCCAGTGGCTCCAGCTTGAATTCATCCCGCTGGTTGAACAGCAGGGCCGACAGCAGCTTCTTCTGCGCGGGGGTGAAGCCCGGCATGTCGATGTTGTCGATGATGTAGGCAGCGTGCTGCGGCGCCTTCTTGTACTCGATGCACAGACCGATTTCGTGCAGCAGGGCTGCGTAGCGCAGGATCGGGCGACCGTAGCGCTTGGAGAGGCGCCAGGCCGGCTGCAACTGGGTGAACGCTTCGATGGCGGTGTCGCGGACCCGCTCGGCGTGCTCCTTGTCGAGCTGGTAGCGGCTGATCAGGCTGTCGGCGGTGCGATCCCGGGCATCACAGTCGTGATTGTTGCCGAGCAGGCCGTAGATGAGCCCTTCACGCAGTGCACCGCCCGCCAGGGTCATGCTCTCGATGTCGAGGGTCTCGAAGATGGCGATCAGGATGGCGAGACCGGAGGGGAACACGGTCAGCCGTTCGGCCGCCAGCCCTTCGAGCTGCAACTTATCGAGTCTGCCGCAGGCGATGGCCTGACCCATCAGCTCTTGCAACTTGGGCAGGGTGACCCGCTCGCTCTTGCCCTGGGCCAGCATGATCTCCTGCAGCGCCTGGACGGTGCCGGAGGCGCCGACGCAGGTGCGCCAGCCGAGGACACGGTAGTCCGCAGCCACTTTCTCCAGTACCGCCTTGGCGGCGGCAATGGCCTGGTTGAAGCGCGCCTCGGAGAGCTCGCCATCACCGAAGTGGTTGTTGAGCCAGGTGACGCAGCCCATGTGCAGGCTGTTGAGCAGCTTGGCTTCGCTCTGCTCGCCGATCACCAGCTCGGTGCTGGCGCCGCCGATGTCGATCACCAGCCGATTGCCTTCCCCTGCCGACGTCCAGGAGACTCCTTCATAGATGGTCTTGGCTTCTTCCTCGCCCGAAATGATCTCGATGCTGTGGTTGAGCACCCGTTCCGCTTCGCTGATGAATTCGTCGACGTTGGTGGCCAGGCGCAGGGTGGCGGTGCCCACTACCCGGATATTGTCGGACGGGATGTCCTGCAACTGCTCGGAGAAGAGGCGCAGACAATCCCAGCCCCGCTCCATGGCGGCACGGTTGAGGCGAAAATCGGCATCGAGGCCGGCGGCGAGGCGTACCTTGCGCTTGACCTTGGTGACGGTGCGCAGGGCACCGGCGACCTCGCGCACCACCAGCATGTGAAAGCTGTTGGAGCCGAGGTCGATGGCGGCATAGAGAGGCGAGTTGTGCAACTTGGCCGATCCCTCAGTTCTTGCGGGGGGGGCGACGACGGTTGTTGCTGTTGCCACCGCCCTGGCGATCCCGCATGTTGCGGTTCACCGGCTGGCGGTTGCGGAACACCCGTTTTGGCGCGGTGACGTCATCCAGCAGCGCCTCGCGGTCATACTTGCTGACCGGGATGGGGTGGTGGATGTACTCCTCGATGGCCGGCAGGTTGAAGGCATAGTCTTCACAGGCCAGGCTGATGGAGTGACCGCTTCTGCCGGCGCGGCCGGTACGACCGATGCGGTGGACATAGTCTTCGGCATCATCGGGCAGGTCGTAGTTGAAGACGTGGGTCACGTCGGGGATGTGCAGACCACGGGCGGCCACGTCGGTGGCGACCAGGATATCCAGGGTGCCCTTGGTGAACTCTTCCAGGATCTTCATCCGCTTCTTCTGCGGCACGTCGCCGGTCAGCAGACCGACGCGGTGGCCGTCATTCTCCAGCCAGGCGTGAACGTCTTCACAGACGTGCTTGGTGTTGGCGAAGACGATGGCTTTCTCGGGCCACTCCTCTTCCATCAGGGAGAGCAGCAGCAACATCTTGTCTTCGTTGGAGGGGTAGAAGAGCTCCTCCTTGATCCGCACGCCGGTCATCTGTTCCGGTTCGACCTGCACATGTTCCGGGTGGTTCATGTGTTCATAGGCCAGCTCCTGCACCCGCAGGGAGAGGGTGGCGGAGAACAGCATGCTCAGACGCTCGGTGGCGGGGGGCATGCGGCGGAACAGGAAACGGATGTCCTTGATGAAGCCCAGATCGAACATGCGATCCGCTTCGTCCAGTACCACGACCTGGATGTTGCCGAGATCGATGACCTTGGACTTGAAGTAGTCGATGATGCGACCCGTGGTGCCGATAAGGATGTCGACGCCCTGTTCCAGCACGGCCAGCTGTTTGTCGTAGCCTTCGCCACCATAGGCGAGACCGAGCTTGAGCCCGGTGGAGGCTGACATGCTCTCTGCATCGTTATAGATCTGGACGGCCAGCTCCCGGGTCGGGGCCATGATGATGGCGCGGGGCTGGTTGACGAGGCGCGGCCTGGTCAGCGGATGGGTCAGCAAATAGTTGAATGTCGCCGCCAGGAAAGCCAGGGTTTTGCCGGTCCCCGTCTGGGCCTGACCGGCGAGGTCATGACCTTCAACCAGCAGGGGCAGGGACAGTGCCTGGATGGGCGTACAATAGTGAAATCCCTTTGATTCCAGACCAGCCAGAACTTCGGGTTCGAGGCCCATTTGGGCGAATTTTTCGGTCGTTAGATGTGTTTTGCTCATGGCGGTAGGTTATCAGGTTAGGCTTGCAATAATAAACAGGATCATTTCAAATAGGGCAACTATTGCCTTTGTTGAACCATCAATAAAGCCTTAATTACTGACTGGAGTTGGAGATGAGTGACAAGATTGTTCAGCTGAGCGATGCCAGCTTCGAGGCCGATGTAATCAACGCCGACAGCCCTGTTCTGGTCGATTTCTGGGCCGAATGGTGTGGACCGTGCAAGATGATTGCCCCGATCCTGAACGAAGTTGCTCAGGAATATGAAGGTCGCGTGACCGTGGCGAAATTGAACATCGATCATAACGCCGACACTCCGCCCAAGTACGGCATTCGTGGTATCCCGACCCTGCTGCTGTTCAAGAATGGTGAAGTGGCAGCGACCAAGGTCGGCGCCCTGTCCAAGACCCAACTGAAAGAGTTCCTGGACGGCAACCTGTAATAATCAAGAAGGAGCGCATTGCAATAATGCGCTCCTTGTGTTTTATCACCTAGACGCTCACCCTGATTGGTGCTAGTTTATCGCTCGTTTGCTAACCTTTTTGCCTGACTCTTTGCTTAACTACCAGCCTGGCAAGTCAAATCCGATCAGCATCAATCCAGCAGACTGTCTCCTCATTTCAATCCTTGCTTACAGACTTTCACCACTATGAATCTGACTGAACTTAAGAACACTCCTGTGTCCGAGCTGGTCCAGCTTGGCGAATCCATGGGGTTGGAAAATCTGGCTCGGGCGCACAAGAAAGACATTATCTTTGCAATCCTCAAGGCGCACGCCAAGGGCGGCGAGGATATCTTTGGCGACGGTGTGCTGGAAATCCTGACCGACGGTTTCGGTTTCCTGCGCAGTGCAGACGGCTCTTATCTCGCTGGTCCGGATGACATCTATGTCTCCCCGAGCCAGATCCGCCGCTTCAACCTGCGTACCGGCGACACCATCTCCGGCAAGATCCGGCCGCCGAAAGAGGGCGAGCGCTATTTCGCCCTGCTCAAGGTCAACGACGTCAACTACGACCGTCCGGAAAACTCCCGCAACAAGATCCTGTTTGAAAACCTCACTCCCCTGCACGCCAACGAGCGTCTGCGCATGGAGCGTGGCAACGGTTCCACCGAAGACATCACCGCCCGTGTACTGGATCTGGCATCCCCGATCGGCAAGGGCCAGCGCGGTCTCATCGTTGCACCGCCCAAGGCCGGTAAGACCATGCTGCTGCAGAACATCGCCCAGAGCATCGCCTACAACCACCCGGATTGTGAGCTGATCGTGCTGCTGATTGACGAGCGTCCGGAAGAAGTGACCGAGATGCAGCGGATGGTGAAGGGCGAAGTCATCGCCTCCACCTTCGACGAGCCGGCCTCCCGTCACGTCCAGGTCGCCGAAATGGTGATCGAGAAGGCCAAGCGTCTGGTCGAGCACAAGAAGGATGTGGTGATCCTGCTGGACTCCATCACCCGTCTGGCCCGCGCCTACAACACCGTCATCCCGTCTTCCGGCAAGGTGCTGACCGGTGGTGTGGACGCCAACGCCCTGCACCGTCCGAAGCGTTTCTTCGGTGCGGCGCGCAACGTCGAAGAGGGCGGCAGCCTGACCATCATCGCCACCGCGCTGATCGATACCGGCTCCAAGATGGATGAAGTCATCTACGAAGAGTTCAAGGGTACCGGCAACATGGAACTGCACCTCTCGCGCAAGATTGCCGAGAAGCGCGTCTACCCGGCCATCGACATCACTCGCTCCGGCACCCGCAAGGAAGAGCTGCTGACCGCACCGGACGAGCTGCAGAAGATGTGGATCTTGCGCAAGATCATTCACCCCATGGGCGAGATCGACAGCATCGAGTTCCTCATCGACAAGCTGGCTGCGACCAAGACCAACGACGAGTTCTTCGACTCCATGAAGCGTCAACAGAAGTAACAGCCTCTTCCATGACAAAACCGCGGCCCAGGTCGTAATGCCGATCAGTTAAGGATCCATTGACCGATCCTCAGGCTGTGTAAGAATCCGAAACTCCTTGTTGGGTTTCG
>NZ_JAPCIY010000111.1:0-8239 GCF_027707645.1 Aeromonas sp. QDB30
GCAAGCAGGAAAGTGGGATCAAGAGACGATCGTCTCATTTTTCCTGTGTCAATACTGTTCCGGTGAATACTTACCTGGACGAGACCCACTTCGAGCGCTTCCTGCACACCCGCGAGGCCAACTACGCCATCCAGCGAGGCTCGCTGGGGCGCTTTCGGGTCAGCGCTTTCTGGCAACAGGATATGCCGGGCATGGTGCTGCGCCGCATCGAGACCCGCATCCCCACCTTTGACGAGCTGGTGCTGCCTCCCATCCTGCAGGAGGTCGCCATGGCCAAACGCGGGCTGGTGCTCTTCGTCGGCGCCACTGGCGCCGGCAAGTCCACCACCCAGGCGGCCATGATCGGCTTTCGCAACCAGCACGGTGACGGCCACATCCTGACGGTGGAGGATCCGGTGGAGTTCGTCCATCAGCACGATCGCTGTCTGGTGACCCAGCGGGAGGTGGGGATCGACACCGCATCCTTCGATGTCGCCCTCAAAAACTCCCTGCGCCAGGCCCCGGATGTCATCCTCATCGGTGAAATCCGCTCCCAGGAGACCATGGAGTTCGCCATCCAGTTCGCCGAGACGGGGCACCTCTGCCTCGCCACCCTGCACGCCAACAATGCCAACCAGGCGCTGGATCGCATCCTGCATCTGGTCCCCCAGGAGAAGCACCGCCAGTTCCTGTTCGATCTCTCCTTCAACCTGCGCGCCATCGTCGCCCAGCAGCTGCTCCCCTCCGCTCATGGGCAGCGCCGGGTCGCCGCCTTCGAGATCCTGCTCAACACCCCGCTCGTCACCGACATCATCCGCAAGGGAGAGATGCACAGACTCAAGGAGGTGATGACCAAATCCGGCGAGCTCGGCATGCAGACCTTCGATCAGGCGCTGTTCGGCCTGTTCTGCGCCGGCCAAATTGGCTACAGTGAGGCCCTTGCCCATGCCGACTCCGCCAACGACCTGCGACTGCTCATCAAGCTGTCGGGTCGCGAGCAGCTGGGCGCAGGCACTCTCGACAACGTGACCCTGGATGAATGAGGGGCGTGCGTCACCGCTAGTAAAGGACAGTTATGCTGATTGTGGTTTCCCCGGCCAAGACGCTGGATTACGAGTCACCCCTGGTGACCTCCCGTTTCACCCAACCCGAACTGCTGGACCACTCCGCAGCACTGATCACCCGGGCTCGTCAACTGAGCCCGGACCAGATCGCCAGCCTGATGAAGATCAGCGACAAGCTCGCCGGCCTCAACGCCGCCCGCTTTGCCGAGTGGCAGCCTGACTTCACGCCGGCCAACGCCCGCCAGGCGCTGCTGGCCTTCAAGGGGGATGTCTACACCGGTCTGGCCGTAGAAGATTTCAGCGAGGCCGACCTCGACTTCGCCCAGGCCCACCTGCGCATGCTCTCCGGCCTTTATGGCGTACTGCGGCCGCTTGACCTCATGATGCCCTACCGCCTGGAGATGGGGATCCGCCTCGACAACCAGCGCGGCAAGGACCTCTACCAGTTCTGGGGCGACATCATCACTGAGCACCTGAACAAGGCGCTGGCAGCCCAGAGGGACGACGTACTGATCAACCTCGCCTCCGACGAGTATTTCAAGTCGGTGCGCCCGAAAGCCCTGCAGGGGCGCATCATCACCCCGGTCTTCAAGGACGAGAAGAACGGCCAGTTCAAGATCATCAGCTTCTACGCCAAGAAGGCCCGCGGCATGATGGCACGCCATATCATCAAGCATCGGCTCACCCGGGTGGAACAGCTGACCGGTTTCAATGCCGACGGCTACTACTTTGTACCGGAAGAGTCCGACGCCAATACCCTGATGTTCAAGCGCGCTGAAAATTAATTACACATTCAAGGGAACCAAGTCGGAGATCCTCGGGTCTGACTCTGTGAATCCTCTGTTGTAAGCACTTTTTGTTGGCCGACGTCCTTGCGTCGGCTTTTTTCTGCGCCTCTCTCAGGCCACTCCCCAGGCAGCAGACAGCAAAACGGCCATCCTGGGATGGCCGTTTCAACTGTGCTCGGGGGCATTACTTCTTTTTCTTCTTTGCCGACTTCTTGGCATCCTTCGGCTTTTTCTTCTTCACCGGCACCCGCGCTTCCTTGTGTCTGGGGCGCAGCTCATCGATCACCCGGCGCTTGAGGCGCTCCTCGGTGTAGCGTTCGATCTTGGCGACCATGGCCATGTCGTGAGCTTCCACCAGGCTGATGGCGCAGCCACGGTTGCCGGCACGACCGGTACGACCGATGCGGTGCACATAGACATCCGCGCCGTAGGGCATGTCGTAGTTGATGACATGGCTGACGTTCGGCAGGTCGATGCCGCGGGCAGCCACGTCGGTGGCGATGAGGAAGGGCACCTCCCCTTCGTGGAACTTGCGGATAGACTCGATGCGCTTGGCCTGCTCCATCTCGCCACGGATCCAGGCGCAGGGCACGCCTGCCGCCTGCAACTGGCCGGAAAGCTCCGCCAGTCGCTCACGGGTCTTGACGAAGATGATGGCCTTCTGGGTTTCCGGGTTTTTCAGGATGTGCACCAGCAGAGCCAGCTTGTGGGCGGCATCATCGGCCAGGTGGATCCACTGGGTGATGGGGCGGCGCTCACTGCGGGGCGGCTCGGCGTGCAGCTCAACCGGGTCTTTGAGGATCTCGCTCGCAAACTTCTCGAGGCCGGCCCCTTCCAGGGTGGCGGAGAAGAGCATGGTGTGCTTGCGGTAGCGCGCCTCTTCCACGATGCGGTTCACGTCCTTGATGAAGCCCATGTCCAGCATCCGGTCCGCTTCATCCAGCACCAGCACCTCGATGTCGTGGCTCTCGAACTCCTCTTTCTCGATGTACTCGAGCAGACGGCCCGGGGTGGCCACCACGATGTCGGTGGTCTTGGTCAGGGCAGGCAGCTGCTCTTCATGGCTGACACCACCGATGATGGTCTCGATGCTGAGATGGGTGTGCACCGCCAGGGCCTTGGCGTGAGCACTCACCTGCAGCGCGAGCTCGCGGGTCGGAGTCAGGATCAGCATGCGGCACGGACCCGGCTTGCGACGCGGGAAGTCCAGCAGGTGCTGCATCGCGGGCAGCAGGAAGGCGGCGGTCTTGCCGGTTCCGGTCGGCGCAGAAGCCAGAATATCGCGGCCGTCCAGGGCTGGCTCCAGCACCATCTGCTGGATGGTGGTGGGGCGGGTGAATCCCATCTCGGCCAAGGCCCGACTGAGGGCTGGATTCAGGTCGAAATCATCAAAGGACTGGCTCATGGCAATACTCGGTCATTAAGGAAGCGGCAGATTATAGGCGATTATGCCGCCGGCTCCTATGGTGACTGTGGCTTAGCCGCTATAATCGCCGGCCATTTTCCGCGGGCAGGCACAGGAGGAGGGCCGAATGGGGCGCAACAACGGTTTCACGTTCAAGCAATTTCACATCGATCACGACCGCTGCGCCATGAAGGTCGGTACGGACGGCATTCTGCTGGGAGCCTGGGCGCCGGTCGACAGCGCCCGCCGGGTGCTGGACATCGGCACCGGCAGCGGCCTCATCGCCCTGATGCTGGCCCAGCGCAGCACGAACGACTGCCACATAGACGGGGTGGAGCTGGATAAGGATGCAGCCATGCAGGCCCAGGAGAATGTGACGGCCTCCCCCTGGCGTGAGCGGGTCACCATCATAGAGAGCGCCATTCAGGATCACCTCGCCCCCCCTTACGATCTCATCGTCTCCAACCCGCCCTATTTCCCGGCAGGCCAGACACTTCGCGATCCGGCCAGGGCTCTGGCCCGTCATACCGGGGGGCTCGACCCAAGGGGATTGCTGGCCGCCAGCGATCGCCTGCTGAGCCGTACCGGGCAACTGGCCCTGGTGCTGCCCACGGCGATGGCGGATGAAATTTTATGCATTTCGTCGAGTTATGATCTGTATGAGCGTTGTTATCTGGCTGTTACCACCAGAGAGGGGAAAGAGGCAAATCGTGTTTTATTGCTGCTTGGCAGAGGATTAAACAAGTGTGAGAGGGGTGAAATTGTGATCCATTCTGCCACGGGAGGCTATTCCGACAGATATATCCAACTAACCAGCCCCTTCTATTTGAAGATGTAAATTTTGCCTTGAACTATTTTTTCACATCATTATGCTGACTGCTAAATGAGCGCCCGCTCAAGACCAGTTCAAACCACTGGTCGCGATGAAAAAACCAGCGGGGCTCTTTTTTTTACCCCCGGAAAGTGCCGGTCACTGACAAATAAAAAACTATAACAAGCAATAGTTTACAAGACAGACGAGGTTGAACTTGACGAAATCACTCACATTGTCCGATGTACTCGGATTGGGCTTCATGACCTTTGCGTTCTATCTGGGCGCAGGCAACATCATCTTCCCGCCCCTGGCCGGCTTCATGGCGGGTGAGCACCTCTCCCTGGCCATGCTGGGCTTCCTGGTCACCGCCGTGGGCCTGCCCCTCATCACCATCATCGCCGTCGCCAAGGCTGGCAACGGCTGGGCCGGCATGACCAAGCTGCTGCCGGCCGGCGTGGCCACCGCACTGGCCGTCGCCATCTACATCATCATCGGCCCGGCCTTCGCCGCCCCCCGTACCGGCCTGGTGGCCTACGAGATGGGCCTCAAGCCCTTCCTTGGCGACATGGGACCATCCGGTCTGGCTGCCTACACAGTACTGTTCTTCGGCGTGGCCATCCTGGTCTCCCTCAACCAGGGCAAGCTGATGGATGCCATCGGCAAGTACCTGACCCCGCTGCTGATGCTGCTGCTGCTGACCCTGGCCATCGGTGTCTTCGTCGCACCGCAAGGAAGCATGCCTGCCGCATCCGGTGACTACCAGAGCACCCCCTTCGTGAAGGGCATTCTGGAAGGCTACAACACCATGGACACCCTGGCGTCCCTGATGTTCGGTGCCCTGATCGTCGACCTGCTGCGCCAGAAAGGCATCCATGACTACCAGAGCCAGTTCAAGTACCTGGCCATCGCGGGCATCATCTCCGCCATCGGTCTCTCCGTGGTCTATGTCTCCCTGTTCCAGCTGGGCAACACCGCTGCCGGCGTCGCCACCGACGTGAGCAACGGCGGTGCCATCGTCAACGCCTACGTACTGAGTCTGTTCGGCCAACCGGGTCAGTTCATCCTGGCAGCCATCATCACCCTGGCCTGCTTCACCACGGCCGTCGGCCTCATCTCCGCCTGCTCCGACTTCTTCCACAACCTGACCGGCATGAGCTACAAGAAGCTGGTCGTGCTGCTGGGTGTCATCTGCGGCATCGTGGCCAACGTGGGCCTGAGCCAGCTCATCAGCCTCTCCATTCCGGTGCTGGTCGCCATCTACCCGGTTGCCGTGGCGCTGGTACTGGTCACCTTCCTGAAGGGTTACTTCGGTCGCCCCCGTCTGGTGTTCCGCTCCGTGCTGCTGGTCGCCTTCCTGTTCGGCTGCCTGGACGGCCTGGGCGCCGCCGGCATGAAGATGGATGCGTTCGCCTTCCTGCCGCTGTTTGACAAGGGCCTGGCCTGGTTGCTGCCGACCCTGCTGGCCTGTGGCCTCGGTGTCATGGTGCGTGGCAATGGCAAGCTGGCTGCAGAAGCGGCCTGATAACAGATCTTGACCAAATAAAGAGGCCAGCATTCGCTGGCCTCTTTTTTGTTGGTGCAATCTGGTCCATCCGTTGTGGAGAGCGCTCCTCAGAGTACGGTTGCGGGCTTGGGTTTGCCTGCAAGACCGTACCAGTGATGCTCAAACCGGCCCGCATGCCAGCGCAGGGTGCCCCAGGGCTGGTCAGCCTGCCAGCGCGGGAAGTTGATCTCCACGCGGTTGTCTTCGTACTTGTAAAGAGAGGTGCTGATCTCGATATCCGACAGGATAAGCAGCACCACCCCACCGATGACACTCCATTTCAGCATCTTCCACATGGCGATTACTCGAAGCAGATCTCGATGGTGGCACGGCCATACTCCGATTCGAACGGCATCATGATCTTGGCGCCGTCGGCCCGGTGAGTAATGGTGTGATTGGGACCGGAGACGATGACCGGGGTCGCCATGTCGAACTCATAGCCCTTCTCCCCCAGCATGCGTTTGGCGCCGCCCGTCACCATGTTGGTGATCTCGCCCACCATGTCGGTCACTTCCTCGTTGATGGTGGCCGGCGCCTCCCCCAGCATGCGACGCATGATCTCCAGTGCCAGCCCCTTCTCGAAGCTGATGGAGAGGGAACCCCGGGTCTGCGGACCCACCATGCCAATCAGGCCGGAGACATCTCCCCGAGCCAGCTCGTCCGTCTTGCGCTTGGGCGCGCCCGGTTTGAGTTCCAGCTGTGCCATGGTGGAGAGCACGTTGAGCAGGGAGAGCAGGAACGGGTTTACAAAATCAGCCTTCATCTTGACTTCCTACGGTAACGGAACAGCGGGCACATTGACCATGGGCTTCTATGGTCTTGTTGGTAATAGTAAAACCATGCTGATGAGCCTGCTCGGAAAAGGCGCCGTCGATGGCGGGATCGTGCAGCTCCACTACCTCACCGCAACGATCGCAGATCAGCAGTTGCATCGGGTGGGCATGGTCGAAGTGGCAGCAGAAGATGAAGGCGTTGAGCGACTCCACCTTGTGGGCAAAGCCCTGTTCGAGCAGGAAGTCGAGCGCCCGATAGACGGTAGGCGGTTTGGCATGAGCCTCGGTCTGCTGCAACTGGGCCAGCAAATCATAGGCACTGATGGCATTGCCGTGGGCGGCAAGCAGCTGGAACACCTGGCGCCGTGTCGGGGTGAAACGGATCCCTCGCTGCTCGCAGAGGCGTTCCGCTCGTTGTAGAAGTTGGTCTTGATTCATGTTCACGCAGATACCCTGTCAATTAGCCGGATACTATCACAGGGCCCCCAGTGCGCGGCGACAAAATTCATTTTCTGGGGCTGTCTCACGTTGTGATAGAATCCCGCCCCTTGTTTGGCCAACCCGGATGATTTTTATGCAGGCGCAGCGCTTTTCCATCGCCCCCATGCTGGACTGGACCGATCGGCATTGCCGTTGTTTCCACCGTCTGATGACCCGCCAGACCCTGCTCTATACCGAGATGGTGACCACGGGCGCCATCATCCACGGCAAGGGCGACTATCTGGGCTACAGCGAGCAGGAACACCCTCTCGCCCTGCAACTGGGTGGCAGCAACCCGGCAGACCTGGCCCGCTGCGCCAGGCTCGCCGAGGAGCGCGGCTATGACGAGGTCAACCTCAACGTCGGCTGCCCTTCCGATCGGGTGCAAAACGGCCGCTTCGGCGCCTGCCTCATGGGCGAACCCGCGCTGGTGGCTGATTGCGTCAAGGCAATGCGCGACGTAGTCGACATTCCGGTCACCGTGAAGACCCGTATCGGCATCGACGAGCAAGACTCCTACGAGTTCTTGCAGGCCTTCATCGAGCAGGTACGGAACGCCGGTTGCGATACCTTCATCGTCCACGCCCGCAAGGCCTGGCTGAGCGGCCTGAGCCCGAAAGAGAACCGCGAGATCCCGCCCCTCGATTATCCTCGCGTCTACCAGGTCAAGCAGGATTACCCGGATCTGACCATTGTCATCAACGGCGGGGTGACCAGTCTGGAACAGACTCTTGAACATCTGCAGCACCTCGACGGGGTCATGATGGGCCGCGAAGCCTACCAGAACCCCTACATTCTGGCCCAGGTGGACAATCTGGTGTTCGGCGAGAACCATGCCGTGCCAAGCCGCCACGAGGTGGTGCGGATGATGCTGCCCTACATCGAACAGGAGCTGGCCAAGGGCAACTACCTCTCCCACATGACCCGCCACATGCTGGGGTTGTTCCAGAACATGCAGGGGGCGCGCGCCTGGCGTCGCCATCTGAGCGAGAATGCCTGCAAGCCGGGGGCCGACATCCAAGTGGTGCTGGATGCCATGGCCAAGGTGCCGGAGTTCGCGCCGGCCGACGCGGTGGAGTGATCATGTACCGCTTCACCGGATCCTGGCTGCACAAGGCCCTGGTGCGTCTGTGCGCCGGCCTGCTCACCATTCTCGGCATCAAGCTCAGCGCCTTCTATTTCATCGGGCTGCTGATCGTGCTGGGGCTGCACCGGGACCAGATCCTGGGCTAAGCGCCCCACGCTCCCGAACAAGAAAAAGCCGGCGCCCCTGCGCCGGCTTTTTTGTCACCACGGAGGTGACCCGACAGTCTGGCTTATACCAATCGGATTAAACATTAGGTCAGTTTTATCCAATCTCGGCTACAAAGTGACATCACCCGCTCCACATCGG
>NZ_JAPCIY010000112.1:0-8214 GCF_027707645.1 Aeromonas sp. QDB30
CCAAACCACAGAAGTATGCGACGAGAAAACCTAGTAAAAACAATGCCAGTCAGGCTTAACTGACTGGCATTAGGGCCCTGCGGGGCCCTTTTTATTGCCGCGCATTGGAAGAGCTGCGCTGGCAGCACTAGCTGCGACTATCCCTGTCTCGCCGCTGGCCCGTTTTGGCTGAAGGGCCCCATCTGTCATCCCCCCGGTGGTATAGTCAGCCACAAGATCCGCATTCAAGGAGTCCATCGTGAAGAAGATCATCTACATCCTGCTGGGGTTGGCGCTGGCGGCCGTGGTGGCCATCGCCGCCCTGGTGTCCCTCATCGATCCCAACCAGTTCAAGCCCCAGCTGGCGGAGCAGGTGCGCAAGAGCACCGGCCGCGAGCTGGTGATACAAGGGGATATCGGCTGGCGTTTCTGGCCAAGCCTCGGCCTCTCCCTCGAGCAGGTGGCGCTGCGCAACCCCGCCGGTTTCGCCGAGCCCGACCTGGTGCGCTTCACGCGCGGGGAGGCCTCGGTGGGCCTGCTGCCGCTGCTCTCCCACCGGCTTGAGATCGGCAAGGTGACCCTGAGCGGCGCCCATCTCTTTATCCAGACCAAGGCTGACGGCAGCTCCAACCTGAGTGACCTGCTCAAGGCCTCCGCCGACCCCAAGGAGGAGGCGGCCTCCGAGCCTGCCGCAACGACGCCCCCAGCCGCCAGTGACAAGCAGCCCTGGCAGATCAGCCTGCAAGGCATCGCGCTGGTGGATGCCAGCGCCCTGGTGCGGGACGATCGCAACGGTACCGTCTCCCGGCTCGACCGGCTGGATCTCGATCTGGGGCAGTTGACCCCGGGGGAGTGGGTACCGGTGACTCTGGCCGCCAAGGGGGCCCAGGGTGAGCTGGCGTTTGATCTCAAGGGGTCGGCCCAGCTCAAGCTGGCCCAGGAGGCCATGAAGAGCGAGCTCAAGGATCTCAATCTCAGCGGCAGCCTGAACCAGCCGGCGCAGCGGCTCGATTCCTTCACCCTCAAGGCCGACCGGCTGGCATTGGGGGAGTGGAGCAGTCTGAGCCTTAGCCTCAGCGGGGCACAGGGGGCGGCGGACAAGCCGACCCTGGCCGGTACGCTGGAGGGGACCCTCAAGGCGCGGCTCGATGAAAACCGGCAACTGCTGGAGATATCGGATGGCGTGCTGGCCGCCAAGCTCAGCGGTGATTCTCTGCCGCGCCCGCAGATGCAGGTGAAGCTGGCGGGCTTTGCCCGCGCCGAGCTGGACAAGCAGGCCGTCGCCCTCAGCAACCTGGTGATGGGGGTGGATGATGCTCTGCTCAGCGGCAGCGGCGCCGTTCGTCTGGGGGCCGTACCCAAAGTGGACTTTGACCTCAAGGGGGACAAGCTCGATCTCGACGCCTGGCTCGGTCAATCGGCCAAGGCCGCGCCCGCTGCCGCCACGTCAGGGGCGGCTGCACCGGCCGGAGCAAAGGAGCAGGCTGCGGCGCCCGCCAACAGGGCGCTCTCCACGGTAGAGCCTGATCTGACCGCCCTCAAGGCGGTGGACCTGGCTGGCCGCCTGCAACTGGGCAGCCTGCGCCTCAAGGGGCTGGATCTGAGCGCCGTCGATCTGCAACTGGCCCTGGCCGGTGGTCAGCTCACCCTCAAGCAGTTCAGCGCCGGGGTGGCCGGCGGCCAGGTGACCGCGAGCGGTCTGCTCGATGCCCGTCAGCAGCCGGCCCGCTATCAGGTGCACAAGCGGGTGCAGGGAGTCGAAGTGCGGCCGCTGCTGCAGACCCTGGCCCAGACCGACCTGCTGGAAGGCAAGGGGGATCTGGAGGTCGAGGCGCAGGGCTCAGGACTCTCCGAGCAGGCGCTGCGCAGCCGGATGCAGGGCAAGGTGAACCTCAAGTTGAGCGATGGCGCCCTGCACGGCATCAACCTGGCGGAGATGATCCGCGAGGCGCGGGCCACCCTGACCGGCAAGGGGGCGGATCAGGTGAAGGAGGTGCGCAAGACCGACTTCAGCGCCCTCACCGCCAGCTTCCAGATTGCCAACGGGGTTGCCAGGAGCGATGACATCCAGCTGTTTGCCCCCGCCCTGCGGGTGAAGGGGCAGGGCCAGACCACCCTGGTGCCGGAGACCCTCGACTTCCTGTTCCTCACCTCCGTGGTGGAGAGCAGCAAGGGGCAGGGGGGCAAGACGGTGGATGAGCTCAAGGACATCACCATACCGGTGCGCATCGGCGGCCACTGGCAGGCGCCGAGCTACAAGCTCGACGTGAAGGCTCTGCTCAGCAACAACAAGGTGCTGGAGGAGAAGGCCCGCAAGGAGGCCGAGCGCGGTCTCAAGAAGCTGCTGGGCGACAAGGCCGACAACGAAGGGGTGAAGGGGGTGGCGGACCAGCTGCTCAAGGGCCTGTTCAAATAGCCAACCTCCCGGTGTTGTCATCAAGAGCCCGCCCCGTGCGGGCTCTTTGCTGTGCTGCCGGGCGTCACGGGACGAGGTGTGGTCGCCAACATGAGGTACTATGCGAAGCAGTCATCGAAACCGGGAACCAGGAGGGTTCATGAACAAACGGGTGCTGATCACCGGCGGTGGCAGAGGTATCGGGGCCGCGACAGCCCGCTATCTGGCGGCTCAGGGTTACCATCTCTGTCTCAACTATCGTCAGGACAGGGCGTCCGCCGAGGCGGTGGTGGCCGAGATCCTGGCCACCCATCCGGTCGAGTGCATCGCGGTGCAGGCCGATGTCAGCGTGGAGGCCGAGGTGGTGCGCTTGTTCGAGGAGATGGACGCGCGGCTCGGCCCCGTCACTCATCTGGTGAACAACGCCGGCAGGTTGCAGCCCCAGATGCGGGTGCTGGAGATGAGCGCCGAGCGCATCAACCAGACCCTGACCACCAATGTCACCAGCTGCTTTCTCTGCTGCCGCGAGGCGGTGCGCCGCATGACGGCAGGGGGCGCCATCGTCAACGTCTCTTCGGCCGCTGCCCGGCTGGGCTCCCCCGGGGAGTACGTGGATTATGCCGCCGCCAAGGGGGCCGTCGACGTGCTGACCAGAGGCTTGTCGCTGGAGCTGGCGGCTCAGGGGATCCGGGTCAACGGGGTGCGTCCGGGTTTCATCTACACCGAGATGCATGCCGACGGCGGCGAGCCCGGCCGGGTGGACAGGATCAAAGGCAATATTCCCCTGCAACGGGGCGGCGAACCCCGTGAGGTGGCGACCGCCATCGCCTGGCTGCTGTCGGACGAGGCCTCCTATGCCACCGGCACCTTTATCGATGTGGCGGGCGGGCGTTAGGTCATCTTCAACAAGCCTCCCGTCAACGAGAAGGGGCGCCATGGCGCCCCTTCTGCTTATTCTCCCAGCAGCTGTTGCCAGACCGCCAGCACATGGCCCCGCTCTCGCGGCAACTGATCGTCCCCCACCTTGCGGGAGATCTCCGAGAGATTGAGGCGATGGCCGAGGTTGCGGATCTCCAGATAGGCCTGCTTGAGCCCCTCCGCCTGCTCCAGTGTGAGTACCCCCGCCATTACGCACTCATCGAAGATGCGCACATTGTCTGACCAGCGGGTGAGTGCATCCGGCTCACCGCAGGCATGGGCCAGCACCAGGTACTGGGCGATGAACTCGATGTCCACCATGCCGCCGGGGGACTGCTTGAGATCGAACTCTCCCTCTCCCGCCTTGAGCAGGTGATCCCGCATCTTCTGGCGCATCTCCCGCACTTCACGGGCCAGGGTGGGCAGATCCCGCTCCTTGGCCAGCACGTCGCGGCGGATGCGGGCAAATTCGGCGACCACGGTATCATCGCCATAGATGGGACGGGCTCGCACCAGGGCCTGATGCTCCCAGGTCCAGGCTTCCTGCTGCTGGTACTGCTCATAGGCCGACAGCGATGAGACCAGCAGGCCGGCGTCGCCGGAGGGGCGCAGCCGCATGTCGATCTCGTAGAGGATGCCGGACGGAGTGCGCGTGCTGAACAGATGCAGGATCCGCTGGGCCAGGCGCAGGTAGAACTGGCGGCTGTCGATGGGCTTGCGGCCATCGGTGTAACTGTTGGGGTCGCCGCCGTGCAGGAACACCAGATCGAGATCCGAGCCGTAGCCGAGTTCGATGCCCCCCAGCTTGCCGTAGGCCACCACCGCAAAGCCGCGCTGGCCGCTCACCGCCACCTCGGGCGGTACCCCGTAGCGTTCGCTCATCTGGGCCCAGGCCTGATTGACCACCTCCTCGGTGATCGCCTCCGCCAGCCAGGTGAGGTGGTCGCTCACCTTCATCAGCGGCAGGGCACCGGCGATGTCGGCGGCGACGATGCGCAGCAGCTGCACCTGCTTGAACTGGCGCAGCGCCTCCATCTGCTGTTCCACGTCCTCTTCGGGGATGCGCAGCAGGAACTGGCGCAGCTGGGGCTTGTACTGATCCAGCGGGGTGGGGTGGTAGAGGTGTTGGGGATCCAGCAGCTCGTCCAGCAGGATGGGGTAGCGGGCCAGCTGCTCGCTCACCAGGTTGCTCTCGTCACACAGGCGTACCAGCTGGCGCAGGGCGGCGGGGTTTTCCGCCAGCAGTTGCAGATAGGCGCTGCGAGTGAAGATGCGAGTCAGCAGGGTGCAGACCCGCTCGAACAGGCGGGCAGGCTCGCGGCTCGCCACCACCAGGCGCAGCAGCTCCGGCATCAGCCAGTCCAGGGCGATGCGCCCCTGGGGCCCTACCTGACGGCGTTTGTACTCCTCCTTGAAACGCAGCAGGGCGGCGCAGAGGGGGGCGGGCTCCACCACTCCCTGCGTGGTCAGCAGTTTTTCCAGCTCGGCGGCATCAAGCTCGGTGCGCCAGAGATCGAGCCAGAGCTGTTCCAGGTGGGCGGGGGCCTCCTTCTCTTCCCCCACCACGGCGACGAACTCCTGATGGACGGCGGCCATCTCCTCATCGAGGTGGGCCATGAAGGCGTCCCAGTCGGTAAAGCCAAGGGTGGCGATGAGCCGCTGGCGATCCCGATCCTCGGTGGGCAGAGTCTGGGTCTGCTGATCGCCGATCTCCTGCAAGATGTTTTCCACCCGGCGCAGGAAGCGATAGGCGGTGAGCAGGCGTTCGCACTGGCTCCCCTCCAGGGCACCCCCCTGGGCGATGGCGGCCAGCGCCTCGGGCAGGTGGCGTACCCGCAGGGCGGGCTCGCGCCCGCCACGGATGAGTTGCAGCGCCTGGGCGATGAACTCCACCTCGCGAATGCCCCCGGCCCCCAGCTTGATGTTGCCCTCCAGTCCCTTGCGGCGCACCTCGGCGGCGATCATCGCCTTCATCTGGCGCAGGCCGTCGATGACGCCGAAGTCGATGTAGCGGCGGAACACGAAGGGGCGCAGCAGTTCGGTCAGGGCCATGGCGTGTTCGCACTGGGGGCCCAGCACCCGTGCCTTGACCATGGCGTAGCGCTCCCAGTTGCGGCCGTGATGCTGGTAGTAGTCCTCCATGGCGGCGAAGGAGATGGCGAGCGGCCCCGCATCGCCAAAGGGGCGCAGCCGCATGTCGACCCGGAACACCTGACCATCCTGGGTGGGCTGGTGGAGGGCGTTGATGAGACGCTGCCCCAGCTTGATGAAGAACTGCTGGTTGGCGAGCTCCCGCCGCCCGCCGACCGTGTAGCCGTTCTCGGGGAAGGTGAAGATAAGGTCGATGTCGGAACTGAAGTTGAGCTCGCCGCCGCCGAGCTTGCCCATCCCGAGGATGAGCAGCGGCTGGGGGTTGCCATCGCCGTCCATGGGGGTGCCCAGCTCGCTGCACTGTTTGGCGTAGAGCCAGTCGCGGGCACCACAGATGAGGGCATCCGCCAGCTTGGTGAGATGGATGAAGCTCTCTTCGACCTCGGACTCCCCGAGCAGCTCGCGCCAGGCGATCACCAGCATGCGACTGCGGCGGAACTGGCGCAGGATGCGCTTGAGCGCCTCCTCGTCCGCGACCTCGGCGAGCAGGGCTGCGAGCTCAGGTTCATAGGCGGGCCAGCGCTCGGCCCGGGTCAGTGCGTCCGATGCCAGGGTCTCGGCCAGCAGCCCCGGCTGCTTGATGAGGGAGTCGGCGACAAAGTCGGAGAGGCCGAGCAGGGTCAGCAGAGTCTGGCGGGTGGGCTCGGGCAGTGCGTCATACTGGGGCGCCAGAGCGAGCAGCCGCTGCCAGTGGCGCAGGGCCTGCTCCTGCAACAAGGGAGAGAAGGCGGAGAAAGAGGGAGAGTGCTGGGCCACGGTTGCCATCCTTGTGGTTGACGAGTCTGCAGGGAGAGTGAAATGCCGGCTGCCAATCTAGCACTCCCGGGCGCTGGCGTCACAGCGCCGCTGCCCGGAAGGTGATCCGGCGACGGATCTGGCGATCGGCCGGGCTCAGGGACGCCGGTAGATCTCGGGGTCGTAGATTTCCATCAGGCTGCCGGGGCTTCTCGGCGGCACAAAACCGAAACCGGCGTAGAGGCCGTGGGCATCGGAGGTGGCGAGGGAGAGACGGCGCAGCCCTTGCAGCTCCGGGTGGGCGAGGATGGCTGCCACCAGGGCCTTGCTGTGACCGCGCCCGCGATGTTCGGGCAGCACGAAGACGTCGGCGAGATAACCGAAGGTGGCCTTGTCGGTGATGACCCGGGCGAAGGCGACCTGCTGGCCGTCGAGATAGGCTCCGAAGCACAGGGAGTGGTTGATGGCCCGCTGCAGGGTGGCGAGGGGAATGCCGAGGCACCAGTAGGCCTCTTCACTGAGGAAACGGTGAATGAGCGGGACGTCGAGGCGCCCCTTGTCGTCGCTTATCTCAAGCGCAGGTTCTGTAGTCTGCATCCTGGCTCCTTGCCGTGATGAAAAAAGAAAGGCCCCTAAGGGGGCCTTCCAGTGTACTCAAATCACGACCTCAGGCCAGCCTGTAGGTTTGACGATGGGCGCCAGCATCAGGCCAGCTTGAAGGCCTGGATATGGCTGTCCAGCGTCTGGCTGTGGTGTTCCACCAGTTCGGAGGCATCTTTCAGCTCCCGCAGCACCACGACGGAGCCTTCCACCACCTGTTTGACCTGCTCCAGGTTGGCATTCATCTCCTCGGCCACAGAGCTCTGCTGCTCGGAGGCGGCGGCGATCTGGCGGTTCATGTCGGCCACTCCCTGCACCCGCTGCACTATGGTGTCGAGCTGGGTACCAGCCTGAGTTACCTGCTCCACCCCCTTGTCCGCCTGTTGCACGCTCTCGGCCATCAGGCCGACGGCCTGGCGGGCGTTGCCCTGAAGCTGCTCGATCATCTTCTGGATCTCGACGGTGGCCGCCTGGGCACGGTTCGCGAGTTCGCGCACCTCGGAGGCGACCACGGCAAAACCGCGACCCGCCTCACCGGCGCGGGCGGCCTCGATGGCGGCGTTCAGGGCCAGCAGGTTGGTCTGCTCGGAGATGCTGCGGATGGTGTCCACCACGGAGCCGATGCGATCGACCCCGTGCTCCACTTCGTTGACCACGGTGGAGGAGCGCTGGATGTTGCCGGAGAGAGTGTCGATGGTGTTGACGGTAGCCGCCACGCAGCGCCTGCCCTCCTCGGCCAGCTGGCTGGTTTCGGCGGTGGCGTGGGACGCCTGCTCCGCGTGGTTGGCCACTTCTCGAATGGCACCTACCATCTGGCTCATGGCGCTGGCAAGCTGCTCAATCTGGGTGAACTCCTCGTTGATGGCCTCGTTCGCCTCATCCATGCAGAGAGTCACCTGGGAGGCGATCTCGTTGAGCTCTTTGCAGGCGGCACGCTGGGTCCCGAACACCTCCTTGAGGTTCTCCTGGGAGTGGGCCACCGCCTTGGCGATGTCGCCGAACTCGTCCCGGGACTTGAGCAGCACGCTGTGGCTGAGATCCTTGTTGGCGAAACGCTCCAGCAGCCCCACCAGGTAGTGGACCTGCTTGACCATGAGGCGGGAGCCGGTGAGCAGCAGCACCACGAAGACGACCCCCATGAGCGCCGTCTCCACCAGCCCGGTCCAGAGCAGGCGATCGGCGATGGTGTTGGCCATGGCGGCATCAATGCCCTCGCTGAGCAGGGTCGCTTCCAGGTTGCTGGCATCGAACCAGAGTTTGGCCAGCAGCAGCAGGGTGCTGAACACCATGAGCAGCACCACCTTGGGCACCAGTCGGATGTTGCTCATGCGCCTCTCCAGCGGGTTCAACTGCATAATTTTTGGTTCTTCGCGGGATCCTGGGAAAGTGGAAGTTGACAGACAGGGTGCTGGTAAACTGGTTGTCGCCAAACACAC
>NZ_JAPCIY010000113.1:0-8042 GCF_027707645.1 Aeromonas sp. QDB30
CGAGATGACGTGAGCGCGTTAAGGATCAGGGTGTTCACGTTGGCCGGAATGGCTGTTCAACTTCGCCGGAATACGCACAAGGAGGGTAACTTGTTATTCAATGATCAAAAAACCGAACCAGCGCACATTTTGATCATTGATGATCAACCCAGTAATGTGCTGATTCTGCGAGAAGCGGTTCGCGATCTGGGCGAAATCCATTTCGCCACCAGCGGGGAAGCGGCGCTGCGAGCGGCGCAACGCGAGCCGCCGGACATCATCCTGCTGGACATCGAGATGCCGGAGATGGATGGCTATGCCGTATGCCAGGCCATTAAAGCGGACCCCCGGTTGAGGGACGTCCCGGTCATTTTTGTCACTTCTCATACGCAAGACGCCATCGAGCTGCATGCGCTCAGTCTCGGCGGGGTGGATTTCCTGCAAAAGCCGCTCAATGTGCCGATTGCGCGTGCGCGCATCCAGACTCACCTGGCGCTGCGCTTGCGTTCCAAACAGCTGGCCTGCGCGCAACAGGACCTGCAGGATCTGGTGCAGCATCTGCCTGCCTTTGTCGCCTATTGGGATGAGTCGTACCGCAATATCCTGTGCAACGATGTGGACGGGCAGTGGTTTGGCATTCCGGCCGAGCGCATGCGTGGCATGCGGCTGCAGGAGGTGCTCGGCAATCATGTCTATGCCGAGATCGAAGCGCACCTTGCCGGCCTGGCCGACGGGCGTGCGGTGTCGTTTGATCTGGAATACATGCGTCAGGATGGCGACATGCTGTTTGGCCAGGTGTCGCTGGTGTGTCGAGACCAGTCCGGTCTGCAAGCCGGCCTGCTGATGCTGGTGACGGATGTGACAGACCGGAAATTGGCCGAGACCTCTCTGCACAACGAGAAGGAGCGGCTGCGCATTACCCTGAATTCGATCGGCGATGCCGTGATCGCTACCGATGCCGAAGGTCGGGTCAACTTCCTGAACCCCATCGCGGAGGCGATGACCGGCTGGTATGGCAGGAGGGCAATCGGCGTGCCGATCGAGCAGGTGATGCCGCTACGCGACAGCTTCGATGGGCACGTGCTGCAAAACCCGATCTATCTCGCGCTCAAGGAGCAGCGCATCGTCGGCATGGCGCTCAACAGCCAGATCGCCTGCCGCGATGGTCGCGTGCTGGAGGTGGAAAACTCTGCCGCCCCGATCTGGGACCAGGCCGGCAAGCTGACCGGTGCCATCATCGTTTTTCATGATGTCAGCGAAGCGCGGGCAATGGCGCTCAAGATGACGCATCTTGCCCACCATGATCCGCTGACCAATCTGCCGAACCGCATGCTGCTGCAGGACCGTACCTCGCAGGCACTGCAACAGGCTGGCCGCAATGGTGGCCAGGTTGCCTTGTTCATACTGGATCTCGACCATTTCAAGACCATCAACGACTCGGTCGGCCATTCCATCGGCGATCAGCTGCTGTTGCAGCTTGCCAAGCGGCTGCAGCAGTTAGTGCGCAATGGTGACACCATCAGCCGTCAGGGCGGCGACGAGTTCATTATCCTGATCCCGGAAATCAGGCATGTGGACGAAGTCTCCCAGCTAGGCGAGCGCCTGCTGGAAGCCTGTGCCGAACCCTTCCTGCTCGATGGCGTCCGCTATGACTTGTCGATGAGCATCGGCATTAGCCTGTACCCGGACGACGCCGACGACCAGGAGGCACTGTACCGCCATGCCGATGCCGCCATGTATCAGGCCAAGCAGGAGGGACGTGGACGCTTCCGCTTTTTCTCGCAGGAAATCGAGCAAACCCTTTATGCACGCCACATGCTGGAGCGCCAAATGCGTGTCGCGGTGGCCGAGGGCGACTTCGAGGTGCACTACCAGCCCAAGATCGATCTGGCTTCACAGCAGGTGGTCGGTGCCGAGGCGTTGGTACGCTGGCGCCGGCAGGATGGCTCGCTGATTTCTCCCGCCCAGTTCATTCCGCTCGCGGAAGAAACCGGGCTGATCGTACCGCTCGGGCGCTCCGTGCTGCTGAAAGCCTGTCAGGAAGGGCGGCGCTGGCATGAGCAGGGTTACTTGATCGGTATCGCGGTCAATGTCTCCGCCGTGCAGCTGGCGCAGAGCAACTTTACTGCCATGGTCAGCGAGATCATCGAGCAAACCGGCTTCATGCCGGGCTACCTGGAACTGGAGATCACGGAAGGGGTGCTGGCTAAGGATGTCAAAAATACCTTTGCCATCATCAATGAGCTGCACAAAATCGGAGTGACGATCTCCATCGACGACTTCGGCACCGGTTACTCCAGTCTTTCCTATCTGAAGCAGTTCCCCATCGATGTACTCAAGATCGACCAGAGCTTTACCCGCGAAATCCTGACGGAAAAGAGCAGCGCCGCAATTGTGGCCGCCATCATCAACATGGCGCATGGCCTGGATTTGCGCCTGGTGGCCGAGGGCGTGGAGACGCAGGCACAGGCGGAGCTGTTGCAGCAGATGGGCTGCACGGTGATGCAGGGCTACCTGTACAGCCGCCCGCTGATGCCGGAGCGGCTGACCGAGTATCTCCAACACTGGCGGTCAAAGTAACCGTCCGCAAAGGCTGGCGATGCGCCACATGGCGGCCTGTTGCCGCTTGGAGCAGTAGCCGTATGCGCCGGTAAGGGGGTAGCGCGGTGCACATGAACAGACTAGCCAGGGGAAAGCAAGTCATGGCATTACAACAACAAAAACTGCGGATCCATGCCGGACGGCGTGGCATCCTGGTGTTCCTGAGCGGGCTGCTCCTGACCGCGGGGCTGACCCTGCAACTGGATCGTAAGCAGGAGCAGGATCTGCAAGAGGCCTACCAGAACTTCACCACGCAATTTGCCGATACGGTCGAGGAGCGGATTACCCGTTACCAGTACGGCTTGCGCGGCGCGCGGGGCGCCATTCTGGTGGCCGGGGAGCAGGGCATCTCGCGTGCGGATTTCCGTCGTTACAGTGCCAGCCGCGATATGAAAGTGGAGTTCCCGGGGGCGCGCGGCTTCGGCTTCATCCGTCGTGTGCCGCTGGCCGATGAGCCGGCGTTTGTCGCCAGGGCGAGACAAGATGACGCCCCCGGCTTTGCCATCCGCCAGCTGCAGCCACATGCCGGCGAGCGCTATGTCGTCCAGTACATTGAACCGCAGGCTGACAATCAGCAGGCGATTGGACTTGACATTGCCTCCGAGGCGAACCGCAAGGCCGCCGCCGACGCTGCCATGCGGAGCGGGCAGGTGCAGCTCACGGCACCGATTACCCTGGCCCAGGCCATGAAAGCACCCAGCAAATCCTTCCTGATGCTGATGCCGATCTACCGGGATGGCATGGCACGGGATAGCGAGGCGCAGCGAGTGGCGGCCACCCTGGGCTGGAGCTATGCGCCCATTCTGATGGACGAGGTGATGGGGGCGATTCGTATTAATCCGGAGCTGACTCAGTTCACCTTGAGTGATGTCAGCGACCCCCGGAAACCGGTTGTGTTCTACGCCTCCCGAGCCGCTGCTGGTGCTGTGATCGGTAGCCGCAGCGTGACCAAAACCATTCTAGGCAGGACGTGGCAGATCGAAGTCCGCTTTCAGCCCGCATTTCTTGCCGGCTTGCACCAGAATAACCTCTATGCCGTAGGCCTGCTCGGTGTGCTGGCAAGTCTTGGTTTTGCCATCATGGTTTTCCTGTGGAGCAGCAGCCGCCTGCGCCAGCAGCAGCTGATCGATGCTCAGGCGCGGATGGCGGCCATCGTGGAAAGCTCCATCGACGGCATCATCGGCAAAACCCTGCAAGGCGTGGTGATCAGCTGGAATCGTGGTGCGGAAGAGATCTTTGGTTACCGCGCGGACGAGGCGCTGGGCAAGACCATGGCGCAGCTGGTGGTGCCGGATGATCTGGCTTACGAGGAAGAGGACATTCTGGCGCGTATAGGCCGTGGCGAAAGGCTGGATCACTTCACGACCCGGCGCCGCCACAAGAATGGCCAGCTGATCGATGTCTCGGTATCGGTGTCTCCCATTATCGATGGCAGTGGCCGTATCGTCGGCGCCTCCAAGACCGTACGTGACATCAGCGAGCAAGTGGCCATCGAGAGGCAGATGAAGGAGCTGAACGCGCACCTGGAGGAAATGGTCGCTACCCGGACGGCCGAGCTGGATCGCGCGCGGCGTGTGTTGCGCACCGTGCTCGATGCGGTGCCGTCGATGATCGGCTACTGGGACAAGCAACTGGTCAACCGCGTGGCCAACCATGCCTACCACACATGGTTCGGTGTCGACCCGGACACTCTGCCGGGCATGAGCATGGTCGACTTGCTGGGCAAAGACCTGTTTGCCGCCAATCGTCCTCATATCGATGCGGTGTTGCGCGGCGACGAGCAGACCTTCGAACGCGCCATTCTTGGCCCGGACGGCAAAGAACGGCACTCGCTGGCGCACTACATCCCGGACCGGATTGATGGCGAGGTACAGGGCTTTTATGTGATGATGCATGATGTCACCGAGCTGGTCGAAGGGCGACAGCAGTTGGCCGCAGCGCTGCGCGAAAACCAGGTGTTGCTGCAAACCATCAACGAGCAATTTCTGTACTCGGTTTCCGACCCGAACGGGGTGATCATCGAGGCCAACGACCAGTTCTGCCTGGCGCACGGCTATACCCGCGAAGAGATCATCGGGCGGGATCACCACCTGTTCAGTTCCGGCCTCCATCCGGCTGCCTTCTGGCAGAACATGTGGGACACCGTCCTTGCCAACAAGGCCTGGCATGGCGAGATCTGCAACAAGGGCAAGGACGGCAGCCTGCTGTGGTTCGATACCGTGATTGCGCCTTGTCTCGATAGTGAGGGCCAGCTGGAGCGCTTTGTCGCCTTGCGTATCGATGTCACCGAACGCCGCGCGGCGGACGAGGAACGGAAGCGTCTGAACGTGCTGCTGGGCAACGTGCTGCGTTCGGCCTCCGAGGTGTCCATCATCGCCACCGATCAGGATGGCCGCATCACCATTTTCAACAGCGGCGCCCAGAGCATGCTCGGCTATCAAGAGGACGAAATGGTGGGGCGTTGTACCCTGGCCGTGATTCACCTGCCCGATGAGGTCAACGCGCGCGGCGAGGAGCTGAGCCGGCAGTATGGCCAGGCCATCGAAGGCTTCCGTGTCTTTGTGCATGTGCCGGAGTTTGTCGCGCCCGAAACGCGCGAATGGACCTATGTCTGCAAGGATGGCTCCAGGCGCCGGGTGATGCTGGCTGTCACCGCGATGCGTGACGAGCAGGGGGTACTCACCGGCTACCTGGGCATCGCGACGGACATCACCGAGCAACAGCAAGCGCGGCAGGAGCTGGAGCTGGCGCTTGACCAGCTGGCCAGCGCCGCTGACGTTGCCGAAATGGGGGTGTGGAAATGGACGCTGGAGGACAATGCACTCCAGTGGAACCCGAAAATGTTCGAGATCTATGCGTTGCCCGAGGTAACGAAAGGCGGAGTCCTGGATTTTGAAGGCTGGCGTTCCCGTCTCCATCCCGATGATGTCGATGCCGCGGTGGCGAGCCTGCAAGCCGCCGTGGATGGCCGTGGCGTGTATGACCCGGTGTTCCGGGTGGTGCATCCGGATGGCCAGATCCGCTATGTGCAGGCCGGTGGCAAGGTGGGGCGCGACGCGAAGGGCAGGGCGGTTAGTTTCGTCGGCATCAACCAGGACATCACCATACGCAAGCAGTTCGAGAACAGCCTGGAGCTGGCAAGACAGCAGGCGGAACAGGCGAACGTGGCAAAAAGCCAGTTCCTGGCCAATATGAGCCACGAGATCCGCACGCCGATGAATGCCGTGCTCGGGATGTTGCAGCTGGTTCGGCAGACACCGCTGGATACGCGACAGCAGGATTACGTGGTCAAGGCACAGTCGGCAGCCCAATCACTGCTGGCACTGCTGAACGATATCCTGGATTTCTCCAAGATTGATGCCGGCAAACTTGAGCTGGATATCCATGCCTTTAGCCTGGAAGACATGCTGCGCGAACTGGCCGTGGTGTTGTCCGGCAATCAGCATCACAAGACCGTGGAGCTGATGTTCGAAGTCGATCCGTCGCTGCCACTGGAGGTCAGAGGCGACAAGCTGCGCATCCTGCAGATCCTGATCAATCTTGGTGGCAACGCCCTCAAGTTCACCGAGGCCGGGCAGGTCGTCATTCACCTGTCCGCGCTGCGTCAGGACGCGGCGAGCGTGACGTTGCAGGTGTCGGTCACCGACACCGGCATCGGCATTACCCCGGAACAGTTGAGCCGCATCTTCAATGGTTTTACTCAGGCCGAGTCCTCCACCACCCGCCGCTTCGGCGGCTCTGGGCTGGGGCTGGTCATCTGCCAGCGTCTGGTGGCTCTGATGGGGAGCGAATTGCGGGTCGACAGCGAACCGGGCCGTGGCAGCTGCTTCTCGTTCGAGCTATGCCTTGAGGTGGAAAACAAGGCTCTGTCCATCAGCGTCGTCGCACCGGACATCAGTCATTGCCATGTGCTGGTGGTTGATGACTGTGAGATTTCGAGGGAAATCCTGGTCAAGACCATCGAAATGCGTGGCTGGAGTTGCGATGCGGTGGAGAGTGGCGCGAAGGCCCTGGTAAAGATCATCAGCGCACTGAAAGCGGGTCGACCTTACGATGTGGTCTTGGTGGACTGGCGCATGCCGGAAATGGACGGGGTTGCTACCGCGAAGCTGATCAAGCAGCAGTTTCCGGATGTCGCCTGCCCGGTCGTCATCATGTTGTCCGCGTACGGGCGTGAGCTGCTGGGCAAGATTTCAGAGCAGGACCGAGTTATTTTCCGCGATATCCTGACCAAACCGATTACCCCGCAACAACTGATCGCCTCCATCGCGCGGGCGCGCCAGCCGGCTCAGCGCGACTCCTTGCCGCCGGTATTCGAGTTACCACAGCGGCTGGCGGGGGTGCGTCTCCTGCTGGTCGAGGACAATGCGCTGAACCGGCAGGTGGCCGGCGAGTTGCTGACCCATGAGGGCGCATCGGTGGTGATGGCCGAGGATGGCCTGCAGGGGGTTCGGATTGCCACGCAGCAACCGGATGCTTTTGACATTATCATCATGGACATACAGATGCCCGTCATGGATGGCCTGCAGGCGACGCGCGAGATTCGTGCCGTACCGGTGCTGGCAGCGCTGCCGATCCTGGCGATGACGGCCAATGCCTCGCATGCCGACCGGGAGGCATGTCTGCAGGCCGGGATGAACGATCATGTCGGCAAGCCGATCGATATCGACGAGGTGGTCGAGCTCATACTGAAGCTGGTACAGGGGAAAGCCGTACCTGCCGCCGGAACCGAACGGCAGCCGGCCGCGGCGCCGGAAACGGCTACTACGGCGGAGGTCGACCCGCTCGACCGGCTGATGCGCCGTTTTGGTCAAAATCTGAACGTGTATCGCCAGACACTGGCCAGTTTCTCGATCGAGGCTTGCAATCAGCTGGACATGCTGGCTCGGCAGCGCGAGGCGGCGGATGTGCCGCGCATGGCTGCAACCTTCCACGCCCTGAAAGGCGTGGCTGCGACGGTCGGGGCCACGGCGCTGGCGGCACAGGCTGCGGAGTGGGAGCGCCAGAGCCGCACGGAGGAAGCGGCAGAGTTCTGCACCCGTTTCGACACCGAGCAGCTTGCCGCCTTGCGCGAGCTTGCGACACGCAGCGAACAACTGCTGATGCAGGCGCTACCCGAGCCGCAGCCGGAAGCTACGGTCATTCCTGATATCGCCGCGACACTGTCGCGCCCGGAGTGGCTTGAGCGGCTGCGCGCGCTGCTGCCACCATTGGAGAGCGGTAATCTGGAGGCGCTGGATCTGTTGGCGGCGCTGCCGGCATCGCCCCCCGAAGAGCGTGAAACCATGCAGGAGGTGGCTGCACTGGTGCAGAGTCTGCAATTCCCCGGTGCCGTCACCATCATTCGCCGGATTCTGGAGCGGGAGACATAATATGGATCGATTGCTAAATAGCTGTTCCGAATAGTAGATCACCGGAGGAAGGGAACTCAGTCCAGTTTGTGCGATCTGATTAGTCGCTAA
>NZ_JAPCIY010000114.1:0-8022 GCF_027707645.1 Aeromonas sp. QDB30
GGCGCGAGAACAAGGATGTTCGAAGCGGGCTTTGGCCGAAGCCATGGATGGCGTAGGCCAAAGTGCCGTCTGCGGCGCTCCGTCCGACCCGTTGGACGAGACGAGGGAACCCGCGAAGCGGGCGGTTTACCGGGGGAGAAGACTTTTGGTCTTTCAAAAGTCACTCGCCAAGCCGCGTAGCGGTGGCGAAATCCCTTCGAGGGCAAGGCCCTCGTGTCCTGCATGGCGAAGCCATGCCATTAAGGCGTTGGACGGCATTCAGCCGGAGAATGACGTTAGCTCCCCTCACCCTGACCCTCTCCCCCAAGGGGAGAGGGGATCAGACCGCAGGATGCCGAGGCTTCGGCAAACCACTAAAAATCGCAGCCTCGGCTGCGATTTTTTTTATTCCTGATTTCTATTTCCCCAACCCCTTGCACTGCTCTCCTCCTGCGGCGGGATAGGCGGTGAGCGTCTCATAGAGGGCGGTACGCAGGCTGCCGGATTGGCAGAAATCACAGCTGCCGCCAGCGTCGATATCGGTGATGCGGGCGCCTTGCGGCCCGTCCAGTACCAGATAGGTGCTGACAAAACGGTAGGTGCCTCTGGAGGCGTAGAGCGGGGAGCCCGGCTCGCCAAAGGTGAAGCGCACCTTGACCTCGCTGCGATCCCGGCTGCCGGCGATGGCGCGAGACGAGAGTATCTCAGAGCCCAGCAGGTGATCCCAGGCATTGGGCAGGAAGGGGTTGCCCTCGACGAAGGGGGGCTTCTCGTCCGGGGCTTCGCGAGTGGCTATCTCCCGCGCCTTGGAGGCAGCATTGAGCAGGCAGAGCAGCTCGGGGGAGACGATGTTGGGCAACGCACCGCCCAGGTCTGCCTGATAGAGGCCGCTCGGTTTGACGCTGCGCTCCCAGACCAGAAACTCGGCCACCTTGGCGCGGGCTTGGACCTGCATATCGGGGGCAGTGGCGGCCACAGACAGCCCGGACGCCAGCAGAGGCAGGGCCAGAAACGGCATCCAGTTCAACTTCATGACGTCATCTCCTTGTTATTCTTGAAAAACAGAGCCGCCATCGAGCCGGTTTATGCCGTATATTGGCCCTCTCCCTACCACAAAGGAACTGCCTCTTGAGACCCTATCCCGCCCTGTTGCTCTTGCTGGCAACCACTGCCGTTCAGGCCGAACAGGATTGTACTGCGCCGGTGACACAAACCGACATGAACATCTGTGCGTTTCAGGATTACCAGCGAGCCGATGCCAAGCTCAATGCCGCCTATAAAAAGCGGGTTGCCTCCCTGGAGAAGGCACAGCTGGAAAGGCTGAGAACCGCGCAACGGGCCTGGATCACCTTTCGCGATGCCCAGTGCCGCTACGAGGCCGGCGTCTATGAAGGGGGATCAATGGCGCCCATGGTCCACAGCAGTTGTCTCACCCAGTTGACCGAGGCGCGCACCAAAGACCTGAACACACTGCCAGACCAGCCATGATCAGAGGAGCCAACCAGATCAGGTAGGAACTGGAGGCAAGCAACAGACGGCTTGCAGGCACTCCGGTAAGTAATGATGCGAGCCCCCTCACCCTGACCCTCTCCCCCAAGGGGCGAGGGGATCAGACCGCAGGATGCCGAGGCTTCGGCAGGCCACAAAAAAAACCGCAGCCCAATGGCTGCGGTTTTTTTATAGGCTCAACCGGTTGGCGCCAGCAGCACCACCGGCCTTAGGCACGGCGCCAGCTGGTCTTGCCGGCGCTGTCTTCCAGCACGATACCCATCTCGGTGAGGCGGTTACGGGCGGCATCCGCTGCGGCCCAGTTCTTGTCGGCGCGGGCCTGATTGCGCTCGGCGATCAGGCGCTCGATTTCGGCGACCTCTTCGTCCGCTTCGTCACCCTTCAAGAAGGCATCCGGATCCTGTTGCAGGATGCCGAGCACGGCGCCCAGCTCGCGCAGACGGGCGCCCAGCGCGGCGGCAACGGCCATGTCTTCACCCTTCTGGCGGTTGATCTCGCGCACCAGGTCGAACAGGGCGGAGTAGGCTTCCGGGGTGTTGAAGTCGTCGTCCATGGCTTCCTTGAAACGGGCCACCTGCTCGTCACCACCGGCAGCAGCGGCCAGCGGCAGATCGCGCAGGGCGGTGTACATCCGCTCCAGGGCGGCGCGGGCCTGCTTCAAGTTATCTTCCGAGTAGTTGAGCTGGCTGCGGTAATGACCAGACATCAGGAAGTAACGGACGGTTTCGGCGTCATAGTGGGCCAAGACGTCGCGGATGGTGAAGAAGTTGCCAAGGGATTTGGACATCTTCTCTTTATCCACCATCACCATGCCACTGTGCATCCAGGTGTTGACGTAGTCGCCGCCGTGGGCGCAGCAGGACTGGGCAATCTCGTTCTCGTGGTGCGGGAACTGCAGATCCGAGCCGCCGCCGTGGATGTCGAAGTGGTTGCCAAGGTGCTTGGAGTTCATGGCGGAGCACTCGATGTGCCAGCCAGGACGGCCCGGGCCCCAGGGGCTGTCCCAGGTCGGCTCGCCGGGCTTGGACATCTTCCACAGCACGAAATCGAGCGGGTTGCGCTTGGCATCCACCACGTCGACCCGGGCACCGGCCTGCAGCTGTTCCAGATCCTGGCCGGAGAGCTTGCCGTAGTCGGCGTAGGAGTCGACGATGAACATCACATCGCCGTTGTCCGCCACGTAGGCGTGCCCTTTTTCCAGCAGGGTTTCAACCAGGGCGATGATCTCGCCGATGTGCTGGGTGGCGCGGGGTTCGATGTCCGGACGCACCATGCCGAGGGCGTCGAAATCCTGGTGCATGTCGCCGATGAGGCGCTCGGTGAGATCGTCACAGGTCACGCGCGTTTCGGCGGCGCGCTTGATGATCTTGTCGTCCACGTCGGTGACGTTGCGCACATAGGTGAGGTCGTATCCTGCATAACGCAGGTAGCGAGCGACGACGTCGAAGGCGACGAAGGTACGGCCATGGCCGATATGACAGTGATCATAGATAGTGACGCCACACACATACATGCCCACCTTGCCCGGGTGGATAGGTTTGAATTCTTCTTTTTGACGAGTGAGTGTGTTGTATATCTTCAGCATCTTATGACCACTGCCTGTGAGTAAAATGGCCTGCCATTCTAACCGCATCCGGTATAGAAAACGAGGCAGAAAAAGCCCCCTCTCCCCCCTGCCATCTATGCCGCAGGGCCTTGATGGGCTAGAATTGCCACCACTTTATGCCATACACCTGCGGGCACCTTGCTGCCCGCATCAAAATGAAAGGACAACTCATGGTTACTCTGCACACCAACCACGGCGACATCACCCTGACCCTGAACGCGGAAAAAGCCCCGGAGACCGTGGCCAACTTCCTGCAATACTGCCGTGACGGTCACTACGACAACACCATCTTCCACCGCGTCATCGACGGCTTCATGATCCAGGGTGGCGGCTATGCCCCGGGCTTCGAAGAGAAAGAGACCCGCGCTCCCATCAAGAACGAGGCGGCCAACGGTCTGTCCAACAAGATCGGCACCATCGCCATGGCACGCACCATGGAGCCGCACTCCGCCAGCGCCCAGTTCTTCATCAACGTGAACAACAACGACTTCCTGGACTTCAAGTCCGCCACCACCCAGGGCTTCGGCTACTGCGTGTTCGGTGAAGTGACCGCCGGCATGGACGTGGTCAACAAGATCAAGGGCGTGAAGACCGGCAACTACGGCCGCATGCACCAGGACGTTCCGACCGAAGACGTCGTCATCACCAAGGTGACCCTTGCCGAGTAATCCCTGCCGGCCAGGCTCTGATACCACTGCGGCCCCGGCCGCAGTTTTTCCATCTGCCGCCCCCAACTGGCGCCGCCTCGACTATCTGGCCCAGGGCAACGCACGTCAGCGCTCGGCCCACGCCCTGCTGAGCGGCGGCCTGTGGAATGAGCTTGGCCCCCTGTGCAACGATCTGGCCCTGGTGAGCACGATCGCCATCGGGCTGGATAGGCCCGGCAGCGATCTCGACATCCTCTGCCAGCATCCGGACCCGGCCTTCCTTGCCGCGACACTGGCAGCACAAGGCTGGCAGGTGCGAAGCAAGGGCGAGCAGGTCTGGATCGCCGAACAGCGACGCCACGGGCCCGATGGCCAGTGCTGGCCAGTCGAGCTCTACCTCACCCCTGCTCCCCTCGAGGCGTGTCATGGCTGGCGCCACCTCAGCCTGATGGCCGCCCTGCTTGAGCGCTTTGGCGCCCCCTTCCACCGGGAGGTACTGCGCCTGCGCGTTGATGAAGGGCTCAAGGGGGAAGCGGCCATGTGCCGCCTGCTGGGTCTGTCCGGCGACCCTTACGAGGCGTTGCTGACCCTGGAGGGCGTAAACCTTGCGGGGCTCTGCTGCCCTTCCCTCCCCCACCCGCTCGACGAGCAAGGTCACAGGCCTTGTCCGCCCCCAGGCGGGACTCTCTTACCATGATGCCCAGGAACTCATGAGCACCCTCTTTATCAGTGACATTCACCTCAGCCAAGGCAGGCCCGACATGACGGCGGCCCTGGTGCGCTTTCTGGCCGAAGACGCGCCCGGTGCCGACGCCCTCTATGTGCTGGGGGATCTGTTCGAATTCTGGATTGGGGACGACGACCCCAACCCGCTCCACCGCGAGGTGGCCGATGCCTTTCTCGCCCTGAGCCAGCAAGGGGTGCCCCTCTATTTCATTCACGGCAACCGCGACTTCCTCTTGGGGCACCAGTTTGCCAAACGGGCTGGCATGACCCTGCTCGGCGACCCCTGTGTCATCGAGCTGTACGGTGAGCGGGTGCTGCTGAGCCACGGGGATCTGCTCTGCACCCGGGACGAGGGCTACCAGAAGTTTCGCCGCATCACACAACAGAAGTGGCTGCGCTGGCTCTTCCTGCGCCTGCCGCTCTCGCGCCGCCAGGCCATCGCCCACAAGATGCGCGGCCAGAGCCAGATGGAGAATGCCCAGAAGAGCCAGATCATCATGGACGTGACTCCGGAGGCGGTAGACGAGATGCTGCGCCAGCACGGCTGCCGCCTGATGATCCACGGCCACACTCACAGGCCCGCCATCCACGACTTCACCCTGGATGGGCGTGCGGCGCGGCGCATCGTGCTGGGGGACTGGTTCGAGCAGGGGTCGGTGCTGGTCTGCTCCCCCGCCGGGCAGCGCCTCGACACCCGCGCGCTTGGCTGAGGCCCTCTGCCTGCCATGGTCATGAGCGAGTCTCATATGACCATTTCTGACTCACGCCGTGCTGCGGCGCGATACAAGCTGGATCCCTGCATATACTCTGGTTCTCTGCACACAACGAGGAGAAGACCATGGGATTTCTTACTTGGGTGGTACTGGGGCTGATCGTCGGCATCCTGGCCAAATGGATCATGCCGGGCAAGGATGGCGGCGGTTTCTTCATGACGGTGATCCTGGGGGTGGTCGGCGCCATGGTGGGGGGCTATGTCAGCACCCTGCTTGGGATGGGAACGGTCACCGGCTTCAACCTGCCGAGCATCATCATCGCCACCGTTGGCGCCCTGATCGTGCTGTTTGTCTACAACAAGCTGCGCAGTTGAGACGCAGCCACCCATCGATGCGAGGGCGCCACTGGCGCCCTCGCTGTTTTCAGCCCCGCTGGCGCCAACTTGCTGCGACCACCCGATCTCATCCACTCGTTTCGTCCGTTCGGTGCCGCGCTTGCATTATTTCTAGTTGAGGCGTCTAATAAGCCCCATGCAGACCAATGACCCCCTGCCCCGCCGCCCTCGCGGCCGCCCTGCCCAGCACGGGCACACCTATGCCGATACCCGGGATCTGTTGATCCGCCGGGGCATGGAGCTGCTGACCGAACAGGGCATCGCCGCCACCTCCATCGAGCGGGTGTTGCAGTCGACCGGGATCCCCAAGGGCTCCTTCTATCACTACTTCGCCACCAAGCACGACTTCACCCTGGCGGTCATGGATGCCTATCACCACTACTTCTGCCGCAAGCTGACGCGCTATCTGGAGGATGAGAGCCTGCCCCCCCTGGCCCGTCTTGTTGCCTTCGTCGACAGCGCCTGCCGGGGCATGACCCGGTTTGCGTTCCAGCGGGGCTGCCTCGTGGGCAACCTGGGTCAGGAGGTGGTGCAGCTGTCCCCCGAGCTGCGCCTGCGCCTCGAGCAGATCCTCCTCGACTGGGAGGCGCTGCTTGCCCGCTGCCTGAGGGACGCGGTGACGGCGGGGGAGCTGCCCCCTGATTGTGACTGCCCTGCCCTCGCCCATCAGTTCTGGATCGGCTGGGAAGGGGCCGTGCTGCGCGCACGCCTGGTGGGCGATACCGAGCCCATGCTCTCTTTTCTCAATTTTTTCATGAAGTTAGCAAAGTGATTTTTTTACGAAGATTAATAGTCAGTCAGTCCAATTAATGGGAGTAGACAAGATGTTCAACGGTATTCTGATCGAGAAAGACGAGGCGGGTTATCGCGCCAGCTACCAGAGCCTCTCCGAGGAGATATTGCCTGCCGGGGATGTGACTGTGGCGGTAGAGTGGTCTTCCCTCAACTACAAGGATGGCCTGGCCCTCACCGGCGCCTCCCCTGTGGTACGCCGCTTCCCTCTGATCCCCGGCATCGACTTTGCCGGTACCGTGCTGGAGAGCCAGCATCCCGACTGGCGCCCCGGCGACAAGGTGGTGCTCAACGGATGGGGCGTGGGCGAGACCCACAGTGGCGGGCTGGCAGAGCGGGCACGGGTCCGGGGCGACTGGCTGGTCGCCCTGCCTGAGCGCTTCCAGCCCCGGGACGCCATGGCCATCGGCACCGCAGGGTACACCGCCATGCTCTGTGTGATGGCGTTGGAGAAGCACGGCATCACCCCCGGCGACGGTGACATTCTGGTGACGGGCGCCAACGGCGGTGTGGGCAGCGTGGCGATCACCCTCCTGGCCAAGCTGGGCTATCAGGTCGTGGCCGCCACCGGGCGGCTGCACGAGGCCGACTATCTCAAGTCCCTCGGCGCCGCCGAGGTGATCGATCGCGCCGAACTGGCCACGCCGGGACGCCCGCTGGGCAAGGAACGCTGGGCCGGCGTCATCGACACCGTCGGCAGCCACACCCTGGCCAATGCCTGCGCCACTACCCGCTACGGCGGCGCCGTGGCTGCCTGCGGTCTCGCGGGAGGGATGGACTTCCCCTCCACCGTCATGCCCTTCATCCTGCGCGGCGTCACCCTCTATGGCATCGACAGCGTGATGGTACCGCGCCCGCTGCGCCAGCAGGCCTGGGCCCGACTGGCCGAGGATCTCGACCTGACCCGCCTCCATCTCCTCACCCGGGAAGTGCCCCTCTCCCAGGTCGTGCCCCTGGGGGATGCCTTCCTGGCAGGCCAGGTGCGCGGCCGGATCCTGGTCAATGTCCAGGGGTGATGACTGACGCGATATGAGCCGGCTCGCCTGACCACGTCAGGCGAGCCTCTCCAGGGCATTTCGCAGCCACACGGAACGTCACTCCTCCTTCCCATCGTCCATGACAATGGACAACAGATGCGTTCAAACACTCAAGTGCAGGTTTCCCGGACAGAGGGACCGAGACACCTCTATATGCCGCACCTTCCCGCTGCGCACCCTCCCCCATCGATGCAGACAACCGTCACTCCTCACCGACAAGCCCCTGCCCTGGATACCCGTATTCGCCGACATGAGGCCCTGTTCGCCCACGACTGCGAACCATTGTCTTGCCCACTGACAGACCCCCGTTAAACAATCGATGCATCGAACAAATAATTCAGAATAGGAATACGTTTTATTTATCACCGCATATAAAAAGGGCGCATCACCTTGTATTAAACCTGTTTTTTGTATGGAAAAGCCCGAATCAAATGACAGGGTGCATTACACTCAAAACGACGCTTCATACCCAGAAAGTGTGAAGGGTTCGTCAACGAAGAGATGTCGGATGATTCTATTTTCTTGGCTGGGGTGTACTTATGGAAGGTGCGAACAAGTCCCTGATATGAGATCATGTTTGTCATCTGGAGCCATGAAAAAGGGTTCATCATGAGTCAT
>NZ_JAPCIY010000115.1:0-7952 GCF_027707645.1 Aeromonas sp. QDB30
GGATTTAGGGACTCAGAATACTTTTTTCTGAAAATCAAGGCGGCCTTCCCCGGAAAGCCGCGATGAACCTTTTTTTTCACTGCTCTGTGAAAGATTTGGAGTGACACACATGACATCAACACCGTCCGTCATCGGAGGGGCCTGCATCATTGCCAGCGTCTGTGTCGGTGCCGGCATGCTGGGGCTGCCGAGCGCGGGAGCCGGGGCCTGGACCAGCTGGTCAACCCTCGCCATCATTCTTACCATGGTCGTCATGACGGTTTCAGGCTGGATGCTGCTGGAAGCCCTGAAACCCTACGCATTGACCGCCTCCTTCAACTCGGTGACCAAGGATCTGCTCGGTCACAGGATCAATCTCTTCAACAACCTCACCGTCTATTTCGTGGGCGGCATTTTGCTCTATGCCTACATCACCTCGTCGGGTCTCATCCTGGGCGGCCTGCTGGGCATCAATAGCCAGCTGGCCTCGGTGTTGTTCGTGCTGGTGTTCTCCTGGTTCGTCTGGCATTCGACCCGGGCGGTGGACAGGATTTCGGTCGTCCTGATCGTCTTCATGGTGCTGAGTTTCGTGTTCGGGGTCTCCGGGCTTGCCAGCAAGGTCGACACCGCCAAGCTGTTCAACTCCTTTGCCGAGGAGCTGGGCCGCGCCCCTTACGCCCTGGCCATGCTGCCGGTGGCGCTCACCTCCTTCGGTTACCACCATTCGGTGGCCTCGATGCGCGCCTACTACGGCGAGGAGCACAAGGCCAAGCAGGCGATCCTGGGGGGCACCCTGATCGCGCTGGCCCTCTACCTGCTGTGGCTGCTGAGCATCTTCGGCAACCTGCCCCGCAGCGCCTTCGGTCCCGTCATCGCCAAGGGGGGCGACGTGGACGTGCTGCTCAGGGCGCTGGCCTCGGTGATCGAGTCCAGGCAGGTCTCCCAGGCCATCAACCTCTTCTCCATGGCGGCCATCCTTTCCTCCTTCATCGGGGTGGGGCTGGGGGTGTTCGACTACCTGGCGGATCTGTTCAAGTTCGACAACAGCCGCCAGGGGCGCGCCAAGTCCTGGGCCGTGACCTTCCTGCCGCCGTTGGCACTGTCGCTCATGTTCCCGTTCGGCTTCGTGGTGGCCATCGGCTACGCCGGGGCGGCGGCGACCGTCTGGGCCTGCATCATCCCCGCCCTGCTGGCGAAGAAGTCCCGGGAGCTGGCCCCGGAAGAGGTGGGCTTCAGGGCCCCCGGCGGCCAGCCCATGATACTGGCGGTCATCGTCTTCGGGGTGCTGACCGCCATCTTCCACCTGATGGCCATGGCGGACCTGCTGCCCGTCTACACCGGATGACCCGGGTGGTCTGAACCTGGCCCCGTCCCGGACATGTCGTGGGGATGGGGCGCAGGATCCGGCTCGTTTCCCCCCATTTTCCCTCCGGATTTGATACCCGGAGGTATGCAGGGTAAAGTCCCTCGCGCCAGCAATGGCGAACGCAGGAGAAGCACGGCGGTGTGCCGTGACCAGTCGACAATCCGTTTGGGGGAGTAATGGAACAGAAACCATCGTTGGTGGGCGGGGCATGCATCATTGCCGGCGTCTGTGTGGGGGCCGGCATGCTGGGGCTGCCGAGTGCGGGGGCGGGCGCCTGGACCCTCTGGTCCATGCTCGCGGTGGCACTGACCATGGTGGTGATGACGGTCTCCGGCTGGATGCTGCTGGAATCCTATCGGGGCTATCCCCTGCGCGTCTCCTTCGATACCGTGACCCGGGATCTGCTGGGGGAGAAGGTCAACGCCCTCAACAACCTGAGCGTCTACTTCGTCGGCGGCATCCTGCTCTACGCCTACATCACCTCGGCCGGCCTCATCATCGACGGCATGACGGGGATGGGCAGCCAGTTATCCTCCATCCTCTTCACCCTGGTCTTCTCCCTGCTGGTGTGGCACTCCACCCGGGCGGTGGATCGCATCTCCGTGCTGCTGGTGATCCTGATGGGGCTGAGCTTTGCCTTCGGCATCTCGGGCCTGTCGATGAACGTGCGCCTCGATCTGCTGCTCGACCGGGTGGGTAGTGAAGTCAGCTATGCCCCCTATGCCCTGGTGATGCTGCCGGTGGCGCTCACCTCCTTCGGCTATCACCACTCGGTGTCGTCCATGCGCGCCTACTACGGCGAGGAGAAGCGTGCCAGCCGCGCCATCCTGGGGGGCACCCTGATCGCGCTCGCGTTTTACCTCGTCTGGCTGGTGAGCGTCTTTGGCAACCTGCCCCGCAGCGAGTTCGGCCCGGTGATCGCAGAAGGGGGCAACGTGGACGCCTTGCTCAAGGCGCTCGGCTCGGTGATCGAGTCCAGGGCGGTGGCCAGCGCCCTCAACGCCTTCTCCATGGCGGCCATCCTCTCCTCCTTCATCGGGGTGGGGCTCGGGGTGTTCGACTACCTGGCGGACCTGTTCAAGTTCGACAACAGCCGCGGCGGCCGCGCCAAGTCCTGGGCGGTGACCTTCCTGCCACCCCTGGTGCTGTCGCTCCTGTTCCCGTTCGGCTTCCTGGTGGCCATCGGCTATGCGGGCGCCGTGGCGACCCTGTGGACCTGCATCATCCCGCCGCTGCTGGCCTGGAAGGTGCGGGCGGCCCGGCGCGAGGAAGAGGGCGAGGGCTTCCGTGCCCCCGGCGGCATCTTCATGATTGCCCTGGTGATCCTGTTCGGCGTGCTGACCGCCGTCTTCCACCTGCTCAACATGGTGGACCTGCTGCCCGCCTACAAGGGCTGACTCGTCTGGTTATAAAGCAAAACGGCGCCTTCGGGCGCCGTTTCTCATGGGGCAAGACGGTTACTGGATGCTGATCGACAGGGTGTGGGGCACCTGCTCGCCGCGACGGGCGGAGGCGCGCATCTGGTAGACCTGGATCAGATACTTGCCGGAGCTGGGCAGGGTGGCTTGCCACAGGCCATTGCCATCATTGCGACCCAGTGCCTCGGCCTGACCCGGGATGGCGCCGGGGGCGAAGACATTGAAGTTGCCGTTGCTGCTGCCGGCGATGGTGACCTTCATGGTCTGCCCGGCCTTGGCGACCAGGGTGTAGTGGATGGTGTCGTAGCCCGAGAAGTTGCCCTTCACCTGGGTGCTGTGGGCCCCCTTGGCAAACTGCACGGGCACAGTGGTGATCTTGTCGGCGGCCTGTGCGCCGGCGGCCATGGCCATGGTCAGCAGGGCCGCCGTGATGGCTCTTTTCATTCATTCCCCCTTGTTCGTTCAACGGATCCCCTCGCCGGGGCCTGGTGACAAGATAGCCCCAGGGGGGCCAGGGAGCCAGAGGTCTGCTCCTGTGGCCAGGTTGTCCAGGGGAGGGGCCGGGAGGGGCTATAGTCAGACAGATGGCGCCCCGGGTTCAACGCAGTCCCCCGGGCTGCGATCCCGTGACGTCATCTGTCGATCACCCCGTCCCCCACCAGACAGCTGCTGCCCGGCAGCATGGCCGCCATGGTAGTCAGGCCCTGTGTGATCCCTCCAACCAACCGGGAGACAGACGTTATGTGCAAGCACATGTCCACCCTTGGAGCGCTCGCGGCCATTGCCCTGGCCGGCCTGGCGCAGGCCGAAGAGATGGCCGATGGCGCGGCGATGACAGACGAGGCGATGATCGCCAGCGCCATGGCGGCGGCCCCCGCCAAGGTCGGTGCCAATGCCGCCATCGTTGCCATGGGCGCCGATGGCAAGATGCGCACCCTGCGCGAGGGCAAGAACGGCTTTACCTGCATGCCCGACAACCCGGCCACGCCGGGGCCGGACCCCATGTGCATGGACGCGGCCGCGATGGCCTGGGCCCACGCCTGGATCAGCCACGAGCCCCCGCCCAAGGGCAAGATCGGCTTCATGTACATGCTCAAGGGCGGTACCGATGCCAGCAACACCGACCCCTACGCGACCCAGCCCACCGCCAGTAACAACTGGTTGCAGACCGGGCCCCATGTGATGATCGTCGGCGCCGAGGACGCCTTCTACGATCAGTACCCGAAAGGCCCTTCCCCTGACACCTCGGCCCCCTACATCATGTGGTCGGGGACCCCCTATCAGCACCTGATGGCGCCGGTGGAGTAGCGGCTGTCGTGCCATTGCGGGATCGGCCACGATCGATCACCAAAAGCGCCCTCCAAAGGCGCTTTTTTTGTGGCGGGGTGGTGGCAGCGTCACTGACACTGATGACCGATCCCCCTGCGCCTATGGCAGGCGTGGGCTGATCGGGTGACAGGAGATGCAGAAAGGGGCCTGATGGCCCCTCTTTGCATCGGTCGGATCAGACTCCCGACTTGATGGTGGTCCAGATGCGGGTGCGTGCCCGCTCAGCCTTGGCGGGCAGCGGCTTGAGGGGGAAGAGGTGCGTCATCCCCTCGGCGGTGGGCACCAGGTCCGGGTTGTCGCGGATCTCGCTCTTCACCAGGCCGATGCCCTCCTTGTTGGGGTTGGGATAGCCGGTCTTGTCGCTGATGGGGGCGATCACCTTGGGTTGCAGCAGGAAGTTGATGAACTGGTAGGCCTCGTCGACGTTGGGGGCATCCTTGGGGATGGCCAGCATGTCAAACCAGATGGGGGCCCCTTCTTTGGGCTGGCGCATGGCCACCTTGACTCCGTTGCCGGCATCCTTGGCGATGTTGCCGAACTGGTAGAAGCTGCCGGAGTAGCCCACCGCCACGCAGATATCGCCGTTGGCGATGTCGTTCATGTACTTGGACGAGTGGAAGTAGCGGATATAGGGCCGGACCGACAGCAGCAGCTCCTTGGCCTTCTCGTAGTCCGCCGGGCTGGTGCTGTTGGGGGGCAGGCCCAGATAGTTGAGGGCGATGGGGATGATCTCGGCAGGGGAGTCGAGCAGGGTGATGCCGCACTTGGCGAGCTTGCTGGCGTACTCCTTCTTGAAGATGAGATCCCAGCTGTCGACCGGCGCCTGGTCACCGAGCGCCTCCTTCACCTTGTCGACGTTGTACCCCATGATCACGGTGCCATACATGTAGGGCACGGCGTGCTCGTTGCCGGGGTCGTTCTCCTGCAGCAGCTGCATCAGCTTGGGATCGAGGTGCTGCCAGTTGGGCAGCTTGCTGCGATCGAGCTTGAGGAACACCCCCGCCTGCACCTGCTTGGCCAGGAACATGTTGGACGGGACCACCACATCGTAGCCGGAGCGGCCGGCCAGCAGCTTGGACTCGAGCGCCTCGTTGGTGTCGAAGACGTCGTAGGAGAGTTTGATCTGGGTCTGGGCCTTGAAATCGGTCAGCGCCTGGTCGGTGATATAGTCGGACCAGTTGTAGACATGCAGCTCTCCGGTCCTGGCCTGGACGGCGGGAGAGAGCAGGGAGCCAGCCAGCAGGCTGGTGGCAAACAGGCGGGTGAGTGTCTTCATGACAATAATCTCCATGTTGCAAAAACGGTCGCAAGTCAGCGTTGTTCAAACCCTTCCAGCACATTCACGGCATTGATGCCGATGGCCTCCACCGCATAACCCCCCTCCATCACAAACAGGGTCGGCAGATTCAGCGCCCGGATGCGCTCGCCCATCTTCAGGTAGTCCGGGCTGGTCAGCTTGAAGCGGGAGATGGGGTCCAGCTCGAAGGTGTCGACCCCGAGGGAGACGATCAGCACCTCGGGCTGGTAGTCGTCGATGGCCTGGCAGCCCTGCTCCAGGGCCGCACTCCACACCGGCCAGTCACTGCCGGCGGGCAGCGGCAGGTTGAGGTTGTACCCCTCGCCTGCCCCGGCGCCTGTCTCGTCGGCATAGCCGAGGAAGAAGGGGAACTCGATGGCCGGGTCGCCGTGGAGGGAGACAAACAGCACGTCGCTGCGCTCGTAGAAGATCGACTGGGTGCCGTTGCCGTGGTGATAGTCCACGTCGAGGATGGCCACCCTGCGATAACCCTGATCGAGGAAGGCCTGGGCCGCGATGGCGGCGTTGTTGAGATAGCAGTAGCCACCCATAAGGTCGGCGGCCGCGTGGTGGCCCGGGGGGCGGCACAGGGCAAACGCACTGTCCGCGCCGGACGCGATATGGTGCTGGGCGGTGAGCGCCACCTGCGCCGAGCTGTAGGCCGCCTGCCAGGTGCCGGCGGTGATGGGGACGCCGGCATCGAAGCTGTAGTAGCCAAACTGGCCGTGCACGCTGTCCGGTTTCTGCTGGCGCAGGGTGCGGGTCGGCCAGGTGTAGGGCAGCAGATCCCCCTCCTGACCGAGGGCTGCCCAGCGTGCCCAGGCCCCCTGCAGAAAGTCGAGCATCCCCTGATCGTGCACCCGGGCGATCGGTTCCAGCCCCCAGTCCCTGGCCGGTTTTATGGGGCCGAGCTGGCGTGCCAGCACGCGCTCGCGGATGAAATCGGCCCGCTCCGGCTTCTCGAAGCAGGGCATCAACTGACCGTCGATCAGCTCGCATCGTCCGTGGTGCAGATGGTGATCATCGCTGTAGATGGTGAGCATTCCGGCTCTCCTTTTGCTGGGTTTACGGAAGTGACGGCACCATTGTTGGGGAGTGTTGCAAAACTGTGAATGCTGGCAGCGGCCAAAAGGGGATAGATCAGGCCAATCTGGGCGGCCTGATTGTCCCTTTTATGCGCACCTCAGTGGCGAAACTGGCTGGGGGGCACCCCGCTCCAGCGCTGGAAGGCGTGGCGAAAGCTGGCACTCTCGCTGAACCCCAGCTCCTCGGCAATCTGGTAGATGGCGTGGTGCTTCTCTGCCAGCAGCTGCTTGGCGCGCTCGAAGCGCAGCTCGTCGAGCAGCTCCTGATAGTTGGTGCCCATCTCATAGAGGTGGCGGCGCAGGGTGCGGGCGGAGCAGTGCATCTGGTCGGCCAGCGCTTCCAGTCGCGGCGGCGCCGACAGCTGGGTGCCGAGCAGCTCGCGTACCCGCTCCAGCCAGCGCTGGCGGGTGTTGAATTCGGCGTTGAGCTTGCGACAGCGCACCAGCATCTCGTTGTGGGTGACCGGGTTGGCGAGGGGCAGCCGCGTCGCCAGGGCACGGGTATCGATGGCAAAAGCATCCTGTTCGCCGTCGAAGCTAATGTGCGGGCCGAAACTGGTGCGGTAACTGCCGGAGTAGGCGGTCTCGGACTGACTGAACTCGGCGCGGCGCACCGGCAGCGGATGGCCCACCAGATCGCTGCAGGTCTGGCGCAGGGAGGCCAGGCACATCTCGATATTGAAGCGGCGCAGGTCCTCCCGCTGGCGATAGTCGCTGGCACAGATCCAGGCCAGATCGCCCTCGATGCGCAGCTGCAGGTGGAAGTAGGTGCCGAGCAGGGAGGGGTAGGCGAACATCAGTTGCAGGGCCTCCCCCAGGGTCGCGCTGGAGATGGCGGCATAGCCGAGCAGGCCATAGGCCGAGATGTGCATGCGCTGCCCCAGCCTCAGCCCGAGATCCGGGCAGCGAGACAGGCCGTTGGCGCACACGGTCAGCTCCTGGTGACGGGTGATGCGGGCGTCGTTGTTGTGCACGTCCGCCGCCTCGATACCGCTGTGGGCCAGCAGGGCGGCGCTGATCCGCTCCTGCTGCGGGGGGGAGGCCTCCTGGCACAGGTACTCGAGCGCCAGCGAGACGACGTGCAGGGTCGTGAGCTGTGATTCCAGCATGGCAAATTCCTTCATCCTTGAATGGAAATGGCAAGGAACCACTGTATCCGGAAAAACCGCCCAAGCGCCAAGGATCCCTGCATCCAACGTCGTCTTGTCAACACAGGCTGACATAAATGGCGTCTATTGGCGCCAAGCAGCATGTGCCCAAGCCACCGCCCCTGTAGGTTCGATTAGCGAAGCGTAATCGGACGAACGAGAGGCTTTTGTCCCGGTTGCTGTTGTAGGTCAGCGGTGGCCAGCCGGAAGGGGGAAATGCGGCTGGCCGTGATAGCGGGAGGAGCGATTTACGCGTATCTATTCACCAGGACGGGGTTGACGGCATCAGTTCTGCCGGGATGGGATAATCTGTCTTCTCGATGCACGCCC
>NZ_JAPCIY010000116.1:0-7887 GCF_027707645.1 Aeromonas sp. QDB30
GGCATATGGATTTAGGGACTCAGAATACTTTTTTCTGAAAATCAAGGCGGCCTTCCCCGGAAAGCCGCGATGAACCATATTTCTTGGCAACACCAGGTGCCTGGTATGTCCCCTCCGTTTCCGGCATGAAAATCTGTGAGGGAGGCGAGACATGCAGTGTCCCGGCTCTGTGCGCTAATCGGGTTGTGGGTCTGGGTGGCGAGGTCTGTTCTGTTTTTCCGGATCGCCGCCGGGCTTTGGATATTCGGCCCCGAGACAACCTTCTGAATCATGTTTGATGGGATGCTATGCAAGCAGAAACCAGCCATATAGATGAACTGTTGGAGTGCCTGGTCTTTTTGACCCGCTTTTACGGGGTGCCCAACAGTCAGGATGCTCTCACCACCGGCTTGCCACTGGTCTCCGGGCGTCTCAGCACGGCGCTCTTCAGTCGTGCCGCCGAGCGGGGTGGTCTCTCTGCCCGCGAAGTGATCCAGCCCCTTGAACAGATCTCCTCCCTGCTGCTGCCCTGCGTCTTGCAGACGCGTAATGGCGGCGCCTGCATCTTGCTTGAATGGAATGAAGAACGGACCCAGGCGAGGGTCATCTTTCCCCAGGCCGGAGACGCGGCTCAATGGGTCAGTCTTGCCCAGCTGGGTGACGAGTACAATGGTCGTCTGTTCTACGTTAAGCGGCAGTTCAAATTTGATGAGCGCTCGCCCAAAGTGCTGGAGACCCGTGATGGTCACTGGTTCTGGAGCACCTTGTTCGAGTCCCGCGGTATCTATCGGGATGTGCTGGTGGCCTCGATCCTCATCAACCTGTTTGCCATCGCCAGCCCCCTGTTCACCATGAACGTCTATGACAAGATTGTGCCCAACCTGGCATTCGACTCCCTCTGGGTGCTGGCGGTTGGAGCCATGGTGGTGTTCACCTTCGACTTCGTGATGCGCCAGCTGCGCAGCTACTTCATCGATATTGCAGGCAAGAAATCCGACGTGCTGTTGTCGGCCAAAATCTTTGCCAAGGTGATGGGCATGAAGATGGAGTCCAGGCCTGCGTCGACCGGTGCCTTTGCCAAGCACTTGCAGGAGTTTGAATCGGTGCGCGAGTTTTTCACGTCGGCCACCGTCTCCACCCTGATCGATCTGCCGTTTGCCATCTTCTTCCTCTTCATCATCTGGATTTTCGCCGGTGTGATGGTGGTGGTGCCCATCATCGCCATCCTGATCCTGGTGGCCTACAGCTTCTACATTCAGGCACCGCTGAAGCAATCCATCGAGGAGGGCTCCCGGCTCGCCTCCCAGAAGAACGCCAATCTGATCGAAAGCATCTCGGGCCTTGAGACAGTGAAGATTTTCGGGGCCGAGAGCATGTTCCAGCACCGCTGGGAGCAGGCGGTGTCCCACATCTCGACCTGGGGCGTGCAAACCCGGCGCATCACCAACTCCATGTCTTCTCTGGCGAGCTACATCCAGCAGGTGGTGACAGTGGGACTGGTGATCGTCGGTGTCTACCAGATCTCGGAAGGGTTGGTGACCATGGGGGGCATGATAGCGGCCGTGATGCTGTCGAGCCGGGCTATCGCCCCCATGGTGCAGCTCTCGGTACTCTCCACCCGCTACAACCAGGCCAAGTCGGCACTCGAGATCCTGGAGAAGATCATGATGACGCCGGGTGAGCAGGAGGAGGGCAGGCAGTACATCCACCATCCGCTCATCCAGGGGCGCATCGAGTTTGAAAATGTCTCCTTCAAGTATCCGGGCATGGAGAGCAGCACCCTGCACAACATCAACCTGCGCATCGAGCCGGGTGAGAAGGTGGCCATCATCGGGCGGATCGGTGCAGGTAAAACCACGCTGGAGAAATTGCTGATGGGTCTCTATCGCCCGACTGACGGCCTGGTGCGTCTGGATGGCTTTGAGCTGGACCAACTGCCGCCGACCATCATTCGCCGCAACATCGGCTGTGTGCCGCAAGATGTGACCCTCTTCTTTGGTTCCGTGCGGGACAACATCATGCTGGGTAATCCCCTGGTGGACGATGCCCGTGTCTTGCGCGCCGCCAAGCGGGCCGGGGTCACCAACTTTACCAACCGGGATCCCAACGGTCTCGACAGACAGATTGGCGAAGGGGGACGTCAGCTCTCCGGTGGCCAGCGTCAGTCCATCCTGCTGGCTCGCGCCCTGCTCAACGATCCCCCCATTCTGGTGATGGACGAGCCGACCTCCAACATGGACAACCAGTCAGAGATGCACGTGAAGCAGGAGCTGGCGCGGCTCGGCCCCGAAACCACCCTTATCCTCATCACCCACAAGACCTCCATGCTGGATGTCGCTTCCCGGGTCATCGTCGTGGAGCAGGGGAAGATAGTGGCGGACGGTCCCAAAGAGGTGGTGTTGCAGCAATTGAAGGAAGGCAAAGTGCGGGTGCAGGAGACGGCGAATGGCTAACCACTGGTTCAAGAAAACGCCCTCAGATACGGTCTTGCCTGCACCCGAGCATCTCGAGTACGTGGATGACGGTGCCGCCGCCGTGCTGCTGACGACACCCACCCGTGCCAGAGTCCTGCTCTGGGCCTGCTTCCTGTTTTTTGTCAGCGCCATCGTCTGGGCCGCCTGGGCAGAGCTGGATGAAGTGACAGTCGGCCAGGGCAAGGTGATACCGTCGCGCCAGTTGCAGGTGATCCAGAACCTGGAAGGGGGGATCGTCAAGGAGATCTTCGTCAAGGAGGGGGACATCGTCGAGAAGGGACAGCCACTGCTGCGCATCGACGATACTCGCTTCAAGTCGGATTTTCGCGAACGGGAGCAGGAGCTGGTCACCCTCAAGGGGGATATTGCCCGCCTGCGCGCCGAAATTCGCAGCGTGGTGGTCAAGAACGAGCCCAATCTGGGGTGGCGTGAACAGGTAGCCATCGACAAACAGGCCATCGAGTTCCCCGAAGGGTACGAGAATGTATTTGCCGAATATGCCGCCCGTGAAAGATCGGTGCAGGAGGCGCGGTTAAACAACCTCAAGAACCAGCTCTACATTCTGGGACAGCAGATCGAGCAGAAAGAGCAGGAGACCATAGAGCTCAATGCCAAGATCCGGACCGTCGGCCGCAGCGTTGATTTGGCTCGTCAGGAGCTGAACATCAGCCGTCCTCTCGCAAAAGAGGGTATAGTTCCTCAAGTGGAGCTAATTAAACTGGAGCGGCAGGTCAACGAAATGCAAGGGGAGCTGGAGGCGAACCGCCTGCTGGTGCCCAAGCTCAACTCGGTACTGCGGGAGACCATCTCGAAGCGAAATGATATCGCCCTGAAATTCCGGGCGGACTCCCAGACCGAGCTGAACGAACGTCAAGGCAAGTTGAGCCAGTTGTCGGAGGGTCAGGTCGGCCTCAGGGACAGAGTCGATCGTACCAGTGTGATCGCGCCTCTCAAGGGGACCATCAAAAAGCTCAAGATTAATACGCTGGGTGGGGTCGTTCAGCCGGGCATGGACCTGATGGAGATAGTGCCGCTGGAAGATACCCTGCTGGTTGAAGCCAAGGTGTCGCCCAAGGACATCGCGTTCCTCAGACCCGGACTGGAGGCCGTGGTCAAGATAACTGCCTATGATTTCACTATTTATGGAGGTTTACATGGCAAGGTTGAACAGATAAGTGCCGACTCAATCCAGGATGAGGAGGGCAACTCCTTCTATCTGGTGCGAGTACGAACCGAGAAGAGTTATCTGGGCGATGAGCTTAACGCACTTCCCATCATCCCCGGTATGTTAGCCAGTGCAGATATTATTACTGGTAAAAAAAGTGTCCTAGACTACTTGCTGAAACCCATCTTGAGGGCTAAGCAGTCGGCACTGAGAGAACGATAAGCCAACAATCTAAAAACAACATGACTGGAGATACCATGAAGAAGACGATTGTTGCCATGCTGGTTAGTGGCACCATACTGTTCCCGGGCCTGAGCCAGGCACAGACGCTGGAACAGTCAGTGGCGCAGTCACTGGCTACCCATCCGAAAATCAAGGAAGCTTTTGATCTCTATCAGGCACGACTGTATCAGCATGATGGAGCCAAGGGCGGCTATTACCCCACCATTGATCTGCGTGGTGGCGTCGGTTACGAGAAGACTGACAGTCCCTCGACCCGTGGTCCCAATTCACAGACGATCGATGACTCCATGACGCGCAAGGAGGCCGGGATCAGCCTTCGCCAGATGCTGTTTGACGGCTTTGATGTCAGCAGCAACGTGGCACGGACCGATGCCGCCGCCCAGGCCCAGCGCCTGGCGATGATCTCCGAGGCGGAGAACACGGCCCTGCGCGTGGCCGAGGTCTATCTCAACATGCTGCGTCAGCAGGAGATCCTGGAGCTGTCCAAGCAGAACCTTGAAACCCACGAACAGATCCGCAGTGACATCCAGAAACGGACCGACTCCGGTCTGGGGTCGACCGCTGACCAGACCCAGATCGACGGTCGTGTGGCTCGGGCTTACTCCAATCAGGCGGCGGCGGAGAACAACTATCGGGATGCCGAGAGTGAGTTCATCCGTGTCGTCAATGAAGTGCCCAAGGATCTCGTTCAGCCCGTACCGAACACCCAACTCCTGCCCGCAACGCTGGAAGATGCGCTGAAGACGGCAACAGAGGTTCACCCGACCCTGCTGTAATCCCTGCAGGACATCGAAGAGGCGAAGTACCAGCATGAAGGCTCCAAGTCCGGGTTCTACCCGAACGTAGCCTTTGAAGTGGATCAGAACTGGAACGAGGACATCGATGCGGTCAAAGGCCGTAACGACGATCTCACCGCCATGGTCCGGATGCGTTACAACCTGTTCCGCGGTGGGTCCGATCTGGCAGAAAGCAAGGCAACCTCAGCGCTCTATTCCCAGGCCAAAGACATTCACATGAATGCCTTCCGTCAGGTGGAAGAGGGGACCCGCCTCGCCTGGAACGCCAAAGAGTCGCTGGCCAAGCAAAAAGTCTTCCTCAAAGAGCACGTGGACGCCAGCTATGACACCGTACAGGCCTACAAGAAGCAATTCGGCCTGGGCCAACGGACCTTGCTGGACGTGCTGAACACGGAGAACGAACTGTTCGAGGCTCGCCGCAGTTACATTACGGCCGAGTACGACTCCCTGTTGGCGGAATATCGTATCCTCAATGCCACCGGTGGTCTGCTCAATGCCCTGAATGTGCAGCAACCGGCTGAATGGCAGGCCAACAACAACTGATGGCCCTGCCACTGATGTCATATCAGGCAAGGGGAATGGCTGCAGCGTGCTGCAGTCATTCTTTTATGCGTCCGGCGGTCAGGGGATGATGGCGGCGTCATGACACAGAAAGAGGTGGCATCGACAGGCTGGAGCCGACGTGATGGGGATCGAGCCCTCGCAGGTGCACGTGCGCCCTTGCGGGTTCGCCTGCTGTGGCTGGTCCTGCTGGCGATCCCCCTGCTGCTCAGCGCCAGCCAGCCTCTCTCACCGGAGGATATGAAACTGGTCAAGCGCGCTGAGGAGACCTATGGCCCCAGGGCCGGCAAACGGGTCACCAGCTGGCGCACTTTGGCAATGCAGAACAAGGCGGCGGGGCTGACGGATCGGCAGAAGCTGGAGAAGGTGAACCAGTTCTTCAACCAGATGCGTTTCATCGATGACATCAAGTTGTGGCACAAGAAGGATTATTGGGCGACACCGCTGGAATTTCTGGGCGCAGCGGGGGGAGATTGTGAAGACTTCAGCATTTCCAAGTATTTTACCTTGCTGGAACTTGGCATCCCTGATGAAAAAATGCGAATGGTATATGTCAAGGCATTGGATTATAACCAGTTTCATATGGTCGTTGCCTACTATGAGACGCCTGCGGCAGTACCCCTGATTCTGGACAATCTTGTCGGATCAATTCGCCCGGCGACCCAACGGGCGGATTTGTTGCCAATTTACAGTTTTAACGGTAGTCACTTGTGGCTGATGAAGGCGCGTGGTCAAGGGGAACTGGCCGGGCAATCATCCCGCTTGGGATTATGGACAGACTTACGCAATCGCATGACATCGGGGCGATTGGCTCGGCCTGCGGTCAATTTGGATGATTAACCTATGACGCTCTACAGACAACTATTGGCAACCATGCTGCTGCTGTTCGGATTGCTGTTTGCCGCCACCTATTGGGTGCAATTCAATTCGACCCGCAACTACCTGGCGCAGCAGCAGGAGACCACCGTCATCAATACGTCCACCGCACTGGGTCTGGCGCTGACCCCCTATCTGGAGAACGGCGACAAGGTCAGTGCCGAATCCGTAATCAAGGCGGTGTTCGACGGGGGTTACTACAAGCTGGTTCGTCTCGATCTGCTGGCCTCCAAGGATGTCATCGAGCTGGAGAACAGCAGCCATATCGAAGGGGTCCCACAGTGGTTCATTGGGCTGGATCTGTTCCCTGAAGTGGCCAATGAATCGATTTTGACGTCGGGTTGGCTGCAACTGGGCAAGCTGAAGGTCGTCGGCCACCCTGGACAAGCCTACTACGAGCTTTGGAAAGGAATGAGCGAACTGGCCACCTGGTTCCTGGTCGGTTTTCTCGTCACCACTCTCTTGCTGATGCGGGCGCTCAATTATCTGCTCAAACCGCTCAAGCTGATTTGCGATCAGGCGGTTGAAATCGAGCTGCACCATTTCGGCCACGCCATTCCCGAGCCCAAGACCCGCGAGCTGCGGCAAGTGGTACAGGCCATCAATACCCTTTCCAGCAAGCTTGCCGTGCAGTTCAAAGAGCAGGCCGACGAGGCCGAGAATCTGCGAGCCCGCGTCTATGTGGATGCCGTCTCCGGGCTTGGCAACCGCTCTTACTTCGTCGGGCAGGTCAATGCCTGGATTGCGGAGGCCGGGCAGGGCGGGGTCATGCTGGTGGCCGTCGACATGCTGGACGATCTCTATCGGGAAGAGGGCTTTGCTGCAAGGGACAACATGGTCAAATCCATTGCACAGGTGCTCAGGGAACTGCTGGATGGCTGGGATGGCGCGGCGCTGGCCCGGATCTCGGCGACGGAGTATGCCTTGCTCTGCCCCACCGATGATCTGTCTCAGCTCAAGGAGCTGGCGGAGCTCATCAACAGCCGTATCGCCGATCTGGTTGTCAATCCCATGGGAGAAAGCGGAGCGCTGTCCGTCGTCGGCATCGCTGGCCGTGATGGCAATGACGATCTCTCGGCGCTGCTGACGAAGGCGGATAACGCCCTTGGCAAAGCGCGCAATGAGCGGCGCGGTGCCGTCGTGATGGAAGGCGGCAATGAGCAGGGACTGATGGGACGCCTTGCCTGGCGAGACCTGGTGCAGGATGCCATTGCCAGACATCTCTGGCGCTTCAAGGCACAGCCTGCGTGCCGCTTCGATGATGGTACCCGCCTGCATGCCGAGTTGTTCGCGGCCATCTCGCGAGATGGAACGGATTACTTCGCAGGGCAGTTCTTGCCTGCGATCGAGCAGTTCAAGATGGGGGCCGAGTTTGACAAGGCGGTGCTAGAAGCCTGCGTCCCCTTGTTCAAGCAGCAACCGGAATTGGTGTTGGCAGTCAATATCACGGCGGGTTCTCTCTGTTCGGATGAGTTCCTGACATGGCTCAGAGGCTATTTGTCGCTGAACGTGGAGCTGAAGGAGCGACTGCTGTTCGAGATCCCGGAAGCGGCCATCATGAAACACAAAGAGTATGTGACTCATCTGGTTGAGCTGTTGCGAGAGCACGGCTTCTTGTGGGGGGTCGATCACTATGGCCGGCACTTCCAGTCCCTCGGCTATCTGGAAGAGCTGACCCCCGCTTATGTCAAGGTGGACCACGGGTATACCAGCCACATGTACAGGATCTTTAGCGCCAACCAATTGAAATAGATATAAAAAAGGCTTCGTTTGTGATCTAATTTTATCGCCA
>NZ_JAPCIY010000117.1:0-7871 GCF_027707645.1 Aeromonas sp. QDB30
GGCGACAGCAGGGTGATGGTGGTGGTGTGTTTGGCGACAACCAGTTTACCAGCACCCTGTCTGTCAACTTCCACTTTGCCGGAGAGCTGGAGCATCTAGCCGGTTCTGGCGGATTGAGAGCGAGATAAAAAAACAGCCCCGCACGAGCGGGGCTGTTTGCATGGCTGCTTGGTTATGGCGGCAGATCACACGGCCAGGTAGTCCATGATCCCTTCGGCCGCCTTGCGACCCTCATAGATGGCGGTCACCACCAGATCCGAGCCGCGCACCGCGTCACCACCGGCGAACACCTTGGGGTTGCTGGTCTGGAAGGCGTACTCGGCCTTCTCGGGCGCCTTGATGCGATCCCGGCCGTCGAGCTCGACGCCGTGCTCTGCCATCCAGGGTTGGGGGTTGGGCTGGAAGCCGAACGCCATCACCACCGCATCGGCGGGCAGCACCTGCTCGGAGCCTTCAATGACTACCGGATTGCGGCGGCCATTGGCATCGGGGGCGCCGAGCTCTGTGCTCACCACCTTGATGCCGCAGGTGCGGCCGTGAGCGTCCAGTTCGACCCCGACAGGTTGCAGGTTGAACATGAATTCCACCCCTTCCTCCTGGGCGTTTTTCACCTCCCGCTTGGAGCCCGGCATGTTCTCGGCATCCCGGCGGTAGGCGCAGATCACCCGATCGGCCCCCTGGCGGATGGCGGTGCGCACGCAGTCCATGGCGGTGTCGCCGCCCCCCAGCACCACTACCTGCTTGCCGGCGAAGTCGATGTAATCGGCTTGCGCCTTCTCAAAGCCCAGCAAGCGATTGGCGTTGGAGATGAGGTAGGGCAGGGCGTCATAGACCCCCGGCGCCTCTTCGTTGGCAAAGCCGCCCTTCATGTACTTGTAGGTGCCGACCCCGAGGAAGACCGCATCGAACTCGCCGAGCAGGTCGGCGAAGGTGACGTCACGGCCCACTTCGGTCTCGAGGCGAAACTCCACCCCCATCCCCTCGAAGATCTCGCGGCGGCGCTGCATCACCTCTTTCTCCAGCTTGAAGGAGGGGATACCGAAGGTGAGCAGGCCGCCGATCTCCGGGTACTTGTCGAACACCACAGGGGTGACGCCATTGCGTGCCAGCACGTCGGCACAGGCAAGGCCAGCTGGGCCCGCGCCAATGACGGCGACCCGCTTGCCTGTCTTGACCACCTTGGAGAGATCCGGGCGCCAGCCCATCTCGAACGCCTTGTCGGTGATGTATTTTTCGATGTTGCCGATGGTCACGGCGCCGAATCTGTCGTTGAGGGTGCAGGCACCCTCACACAGTCTGTCTTGCGGGCAAACGCGGCCACATACCTCCGGCAGGCTGTTGGTCTGGTGGGAGAGCTCCACCGCCTCCAGAATGCGTCCCTCGTTGGCCAGCTTCAGCCAGTTGGGGATGTAGTTGTGTACCGGGCACTTCCACTCGCAATAGGGGTTGCCGCAGTCGAGGCAGCGATCTGCCTGCATGCCGACCTGGGCCTGGTTGAAGGGCTCGTAGATCTCCACGAACTGGATCTTGCGGATCTTGAGCGGCTTCTTGGGCGGGTCGACCCGCTGGACATCGATAAACTGGAATACGTTCTGGCTCATAGGGTTCCCTCCTTATTGCGCCTGGATTCTGAGTTCTGCACTGGAACGGCTGGTGTGGCCAAGCAGCGATTTGACGTCGCTGGACTTGGGTTTGATCAGCCTGAACTTGGGCACATAGGAGTCGAAGTTGGCCAGGATCTCCTCGGCACGCGAGCTGCCTGTCTCGTTGAGGTGCGCCGTGATGATACCGCGCAGGTGCTCCTGGTGGATGGCCAGATCCGCCACCTCCAGCAGTTCGACCAGCTCGGGGTTGGTGCGCTTGGCAAAGTTGCCGCACTCGTCGAGCACGTAGGCAAAACCGCCTGTCATGCCCGCCGCGAAGTTGACACCGGTCTTGCCGAGCACGGTGACGATGCCGCCTGTCATGTATTCACAGCCGTTGTCGCCAATCCCCTCGACCACCGCCAAGGCCCCTGAGTTGCGCACCGCGAACCGCTCGCCTGCGGTCCCTGCGGCATAGAGCTTGCCGCCGGTGGCGCCATAGAGGCAGGTGTTGCCGATGATGGCCGCCTCGTGGGATTTGAACGCCACGCCGACGTGGGGTTTGATCACCAGCTTGCCGCCGGTCATCCCCTTGCCCACGTAGTCGTTGGCATCCCCGGTGAGGATCATCTCAAGGCCACCGGCGTTCCAGACGCCGAAGCTCTGGCCGGCGGTGCCGTTGAAGTGCACCTTGACCGGATCGGCCGCCATGCCCTGGTTGCCGTGGCGCTTGACGATTTCGCCGGACAGACGCGCACCCACGGAGCGGTCGGTGTTGCGGATGTCGTAGCGGAACTCGCCGCCACTCATGTTTTCCACCGCATCCAGCAGGTCTTCCACCATCTTGAGGTTCAAGGGCCCCTTGTCGAAGGTGGGGTTGTGCTGCTGGCTGAACAGACTGGAGCCTGCCGGTGCAACCGGGGCCGCCAGGATGCCGGACAAGTCCAGCTTGGCCTGACGGGCGGTGAGGCCGGGCAGGGCTTCCAGCAGGTCGGTACGACCGATGAGGTCGGTGAGCTGGGTGACGCCAAGCTCGGCCATCAGCTCGCGCGTCTCCTCGGCGATGAACTTGAAGTAGTTCATCACCATCTCCGGCAGGCCGGTGAAGTGTTCGCGGCGCAGCTTCTCATCCTGGGTGGCGACGCCGGTGGCGCAGTTGTTCAGGTGGCAGATACGCAGGTATTTGCAACCGAGCGCCACCATGGGGCCGGTACCGAAGCCAAAGCTCTCGGCGCCGAGGATGGCCGCCTTGATGATGTCCAGACCCGTCTTGAGGCCGCCATCCACCTGCAGACGCACCTTGTGGCGCAGGCCGTTGGCCACCAGGGCTTGCTGGGTTTCGGCCAGGCCCAGCTCCCAGGGGGAGCCGGCGTATTTGACCGAGGTGAGCGGGCTGGCGCCAGTGCCGCCGTCGTAGCCGGAGACGGTAATGAAGTCAGCATAGGCCTTGGCCACGCCACAGGCGATGGTGCCGACGCCAGGTTCGGACACCAGTTTCACCGACACCAGGCAGTTCGGGTTGATCTGCTTGATGTCGAAGATGAGCTGGGCCAGATCCTCGATGGAGTAGATGTCGTGGTGGGGCGGCGGGGAGATCAGGGTCACGCCGGGCACGGAGTAGCGCAGCTGGGCGATTTGCGCGGTGACCTTATCACCGGGCAGCTGGCCCCCTTCACCGGGCTTGGCACCCTGGGCGACCTTGATCTGCACCACGTCCGCGTTCATCAGGTAGTGAGGGGTGACGCCAAAGCGACCGGAAGCCACCTGCTTGATGCGAGAGTTCTTCTCGGTACCAAAACGCTTGGGATCTTCACCGCCTTCGCCGGAGTTGCTCTGACCGCCGAGGCGGTTCATGGCGATGGCCAGGGCCTCGTGGGCTTCAGGGCCGAGGGCGCCGATGGACATGGCCGCGGAGTCGAAGCGGGGGAACAGCCTGGCGGCTGGCTCCACCTGATCCAGCGCAACCGGGGTGGTGCCCTGTTTGAGCGACAGCAGATCCCGCAAGGTGGCGACCGGCCGCTCGTTCACCAGACGGGCATACTCCTTGTAATCGGCGTAGTTGCCGGAGCGCACCGCCACTTGCAGGGTCTGCACCACGTCCGGGTTGTAGGTGTGGTACTCGCCACCGTGGACGAATTTCAAGAGGCCGCCCTGGGTCAGCGGCTTGCGGCCGAGCCAGGCCAGACGGGACAGATTGATCTGATCCTGCTGGATGTCGGCAAAGTCGGCACCCTGGATGCGGCTCGATACGCCACGGAAGCAGAGTTCGACAACAGCCTTGGAGAGGCCCACCGCCTCAAACAGCTGGGAGCAGCGGTAGCTTGCCACCGTGCTGATGCCCATCTTGGACATCACCTTGTAGAGGCCCTTGTTGATGCCGTTGCGGTAGTTGAGCATGGCCTGGCGCAGGCTCATCTTGAGCACGCCTTCTTCTACCTGCTTGGCGAGGGTCTCGTAGGCGAGATAGGGGTAGATGGCGGTGGCGCCAAAGCCCAGCAGCACGGCGAAGTGGTGCGGGTCGCGCACGCTCGCGGTCTCCACCAGGATATTGGCGTCGCAGCGCAGGTTGTTGTCCACCAGGGTACGCTGCACCGCCCCCACCGCCATGGCGGCCGGGATGGGCAGGGTGTCCGGGCTGATGTCCCGGTCTGACAATACCAGCAGCACCGCGCCGCTGCGGGCCGCTTCAGCTGCCTCGTGGCAGAGGCGCTCGAGGGCGGCTTGCAGCCCCTCTTCGGGCAGGTAGTTGAGGCTCAGCACCGCATGGCGGTAGTGTTCCCCCTCCAGGGCCAGCAACTGATGGAAGTCGGAGTAGAGCAGGATCGGCGACTGGAACAGCACCCGGTGGGCGTGGCCGAAGGTCTCGTTGAACACGTTCTGTTCGCGGCCGATACAGGTGGCCAGGGACATGACGTGATTTTCCCGCAGGGGATCGATGGGCGGGTTGGTCACCTGGGCGAACATCTGGCGGAAGTAGTCGTACAGGGTTCGCTGGCTGGAGGAGAGCACCGCCATCGGGGTGTCATCCCCCATGGAGCCCACCGCCTCCTGGCCGTTCTCGCCGAGCACGCGGATCACCTGATCCAGCTCTTCAAAGGAGTAGCCGAACAGCTTCTGGTAAGTCTTGAGCCGGTCATCCGGGAATTCCCGCGATCCCGTGCTGGCATCGTCCATCTGCTCGAAGGGCACCAGGCGCTTGCAGTGCTTGTCCATCCACTGCTTGTAGGTGTGACGGCTCTTGAGATCGTCGTCAATTTCGAAGCTGGTCCAGATCTTGCCGTTGCTGGTATCGACCACGAACAGCTCCCCCGGGCCGACACGGCCCTTCTCCAGCACTTCGTCCGGGGTGTAGTCCCAGGTGCCCACTTCGGAGGCCAGCGTGATGAACTTGTCCTTGGTGATGACGTAACGTGCCGGACGCAGACCGTTTCTGTCGAGTGCGCAGGTGGCGTAGCGACCGTCGGTCATGACGATGCCGGCCGGGCCGTCCCAGGGCTCCATGTGCATGGAGTTGAAGTCGTAGAAGGCGCGCAGGTCGTCATCCATGTTCGGGTGCTTCTGCCACGCAGGCGGGATCAGCAGGCGCATGGCACGGAACAGGTCCATGCCGCCGGCCAGGAAGAGATCCAGCATGTTGTCGAGGCTGGAGGAGTCCGACCCCGTGGTGTTGACGAAGGGGGCGGCCTCTTGCAGATCCGGGATCAGCGGGGTGGCGAACTTGTAGCTGCGCGCCTTGGCCCACTGGCGGTTGCCGGCAATGGTGTTGATCTCGCCGTTGTGGGCGAGGTAGCGGAACGGCTGCGCTAGCGGCCAGCGCGGGCTGGTGTTGGTGGAGAAACGCTGGTGGAACACGCAAATGGCGGCCTGCATGCGGATGTCGGCCAGATCCAGATAGAAGCGCGGCAAATCCACCGGCATGCACAGTCCCTTGTAGACGGTGACCAGGTTGGAAAGGCTGACCACATAGAAGTAGTCGTCGCTGATGCGTTTCTCGATGCGGCGGCGCACGATATAGAGGCGGCGCTCGAGATCCTTGTCGACCCAGCCCGGGGGCGCGTTGACAAAGACCTGTTCAATACTGGGCAGGGACGCCTTGGCGATGGAACCGAGTACATTGGTATCGATGGGCACCTTGCGCCAGCCGACCAGACTCAGGGTCTCTCTTTCCAGCTCCTCGTCGATGATGTCGCGAGTTGCCTGGGCCAATACGGGGTCCGGGTTGAGAAACAGCATACCGACCGCGTAGTTGCGGCCCAGGTGCCATCCCTTCTCTTCGGCGACCGCTCTAAAGAAGCTGTCGGGTTTTTGCAGCAACAGGCCGCAGCCGTCGCCGGTCTTACCATCAGCGGAGATACCGCCGCGGTGCTGCATGCGAGCCAAGGCTGACATCGCGAGACGGACAAGCTTGTGGCTGGCTTCCCCTTCCATGTGGGCCAACAGGCCGAAGCCACAGTTATCCCTCTCCAGCTTTGGATCATATAGTGACATTGCATTTCTCCCTTGCTCGGCCTTCCATCGCACTGTCATCAACAGACTGCATAAATTGCGATTGGCTCTTGTGGTTCCGTCCGCCTGAGGTGGCGAATCTCCAAACTAATGGGATTTTCGGGCAAGGTCAATTGGACATCCCGCTTGTTTGCAATGTTACATCACCATAACAAAATGTGGGTTTTTGAGACTCAATCAGCATTTTTGTGTATTTATGACTGACTTTTATTTATTTGTTGGATTTATATTCTGTTTATGGACGATTTAGTGGTTGACTGCATGGTGGCGGGAAACTGTAGTAATTTTACAAAGTCATCTCTGGTGTGCTTGGCGGGGATCACATTTCAGGATCCTGCGTCTTGCATTTGTCCATAAGCAGACTAAACAGGATTTTTTCAGTAGTTACAGCCGGTTATGGGCGAGAGGTTATGACACTTTTCTCCAGGTGGCAGGAGTGACAGGTTGTCAAAAGTGACCGTGAATGCTGACTGTTGGGTATTTATCGCATCTAACGTGAATATTTATATGATTTTTGGGTAGAGAGCGGGATTGATCCAGCGCAGCCTGCCCGCCGGGCTGCGTCGCTAGAATGACACCTCATTTCGGAGGTGTCATGCAGTTACACGAACTCATCAATACATTTGGCCAGGATCTCAAGCTGCGCCACGGCCAGAAGATCCACAAGCTCTCCATCCATGGGGCCTTTACCTGCCCCAACCGGGACGGCACCCTGGGCCGGGGTGGCTGCACTTTCTGCAATGTCTCCTCCTTTGCCGACGAGTCGGCCCAGCAACTCTCCGTGGTGCAGCAACTGCTGGCACGCCGGGACGAGGTGACCCGGGCCAGGCGCTATCTGGCCTACTTTCAGGCCTATACCAGCACCTATGCCGAAGTGGAGTACCTTCAGCGCATGTATGAAGAAGCCTTGTCGGTGAGCGACATGGTGGGGCTCTGCGTCGGAACTCGCCCTGATTGTGTACCCGATGCGGTGCTGGATCTGCTGGCAGGTTATCAGGCCCGCGGCTACGAGGTGTGGCTGGAGCTCGGGCTGCAGAGCGCCAACGACAAGACGTTGCAACGCATCAATCGGGGCCACGGCTATGCCGCCTATGTTGACGCTGTAACCAGAGCCCATCTGCGGGGCATCAAGGTGTGTGCACACCTCATCGTCGGCCTGCCCGGCGAGGCGCCGATGGACAGCCTGGAAACCCTGCACCGTGTCGTGGAGACCGGCGTCGAGGGGATCAAGCTTCACCCACTGCATGTGGTGGAGGGGAGCACCCTTGGCAAGGCGTGGCAGGCGGGACGGCTGGATGTGTTGACGATGGAGCAGTATGTGGCGGCGGCGGTCGCCATGATCCAGTACACGCCTCCCGAGGTGGTCTATCACAGGGTCTCGGCGTCGGCGCGCCGCCCGACCCTGCTGGCCCCCGCCTGGTGCGAGAATCGCTGGAGCGCCATGACCGCCATTGCCGCGGCGCTGGCACGCTCAGGCCCTCAGGGGCACTGCCTGGGACGCCCTTTTTCTCTCCCTTCCACGGGCGAGTGCCAACTCTAATTTCGTCAAAAAACAGTGGGTTATTAGATGAAATTCAGTCTTTGGAGTATAGTTTCGTTCAAGTCACCTTGATAAGATGGTCGGCTTGAAAAAAGATATAGTTATCAATAACTCTTTGCAGTTTGTATACCGGGCGGTGTCTCTTCGAACCGGGTGGCATATTTCTGGTTCTTCGCGGGATCTTGGGGAAGTGGAAGTTGACAGACAGGGTGCTGGTAAACTGGCTGTCTCCAAACACACCA
>NZ_JAPCIY010000118.1:0-7840 GCF_027707645.1 Aeromonas sp. QDB30
TTCAAAACCAGCGGGGCTGACGCCCCGGCGAAATTCCCCTCCCACCTACGTCGGAGGGAGTCCCCTTTCGCATTTAATATGGCGCGCGCTGGCGGACGAGATGTCCACTGGCTCTTCTCTCTCACACAAGGAAAACGGTCATGTCCGAACTGACGCTCTATCTTGCCCCGGGTACCTGTGCCATGGCGGTACGCATCGCTCTGGTGGAGGCCGGTGCCCCTCACCTTGTCAAGCGCCTGGATCTGGCCGCTGGTGAACAGCGCAGCCCCGACTACCTCGCCATCAATCCCAAGGGGCGAGTCCCGGCACTGGTGACGGAGCATGGCGTGCTGACCGAAACACCGGCTCTGCTGCTCTACGTGGCCCAGCGTTTTCCTAACGCCGGGCTGGCCCCATTGGATGACCCCTTCCTCCTGGCCAGGATCCAGGAGGTACACAGTTTCCTCGTCTCCACCGTCCATGTCGCCCATGCCCATGGACGCCGTCCCGGCCGCTGGGCCGACGATGAACAGGCCATGGCTGCCATGCAGGCCAAGATGCCCCAGAACATGCGCGATGGCTTTGACCAGATTGAGCGCCACTATCTGGCCGGCCCCTGGGTACTGGGGGAGCGCTTTAGCCTGGCCGACATCTACCTCTTCGTGATTGCAGGCTGGCTCGAGAGCGACGGGGTTGCCATCAGCGAGTTTCCCAAGGTGGCGGATCACTATCAGCGCATGCTGGCCCGCCCCGCAGTGCAGGCGGCGCTCGCCCTCTGATCTCCTCGCGCCGGGTACGCCTTTTTGTGCGGGCAACATCCGGCGACGCCTCTCAGACGGGGTGCTCTTATGGCACCCGTTTCTTCTGAAATTGCCCTGTCACTGAGATCGTTTTCACATTTTCGTCATCACTGCCTAGACCCGTTAACGGTTAACACCTATCTTTCGCCCTAATGACGCAACCGGTTGCGTAACCGATTGCCCAACTCAATATTCATATGCGGTCCCATGCCGCCGAGGTGCTGTATGAAACGAGGCAAGCTGCTCAATGCTCCCTTAAGCGCGCTGGTCGCGCAGATGGGCCACACCGACGAGATCACCGTCTGCGACGCTGGCCTGCCCATTCCGGCAGGCCCCGAGCGCATCGATCTGGCGCTGATGGCGGGCACCCCCAGCCTTGAAACCGTACTGACCGCCCTACTCACCGACCTGGTGGTGGAGAAGGTGATCATGGCAAGCGAGATCAAGCAGATCAGTCCCGCCGCCCATCAGGCGCTGGTGGATCAGCTGGAGGTCCACGCAGCCGCCCAGGGCAAGCCCATCACCATCGAGTACTGCCTGCACGAAGCGTTCAAGGCTCGCTCCTGCCAGAGCAAGGCTATCGTGCGCAGCGGCGAGGTGACTCCCTACGCCAACCTGATCCTCTGCGCCGGTGTGGCGTTCTGAATTCTTCAAAGAAGGCCTCTTCAAGGAAGCTGCAAATGAGCACAACCTCCCCCCTATCACCCATTCTGGAGCTGACCGGGATCGTCAAGACCTTCCCCGGGGTACGCGCCCTCGACGAAGCGGGTCTTCGGGTCTATTCGGGCCAGGTGATGGCCCTGCTCGGCGAAAATGGCGCTGGCAAGTCGACCCTGATGAAGGTGCTGACCGGCATCTACCAGGCCGATGCGGGCTACATCAACTATCGCGGCCAGCCGGTGCACTTCAAGGGCCCCCGCGACTCTCAGGATCAGGGGATCAGCATCATCCACCAGGAGCTGAACCTGCTGCCGGAATTGTCGATTGCCGCCAATATCTTCCTCGGCCGCGAACCGCGCACCCGTTTTGGCAGCATCGACCACAAGCAGTTGCGTGAGCGTGCCAGCGGTCTGCTGGCGCGACTTGGCGTCAAGCACGGCCCGGATACCCGACTCGGGGATCTCTCCATCGGTGAACAGCAGATGGTAGAGATCGCCAAGGCGCTGTCGTTCGATGCCAGCGTCATCATCATGGACGAGCCCACCGATGCGCTGACCGACACCGAGACCGAGCAGCTCTTCACCGTCATTCGTGAACTGCGCGAGCAGGGCTGCGGCATTGTCTACATCTCCCACCGCCTGAAAGAGATCTTCGAGATCTGCGATCGGGTCACCGTGCTGCGGGATGGCAAGTGGATCGGCGAGCAGGCGGTGAGCGATCTCGATGAAGACAGGATCATCGAGATGATGGTGGGCCGCCGGCTGGAAGAGCAGTACCCACGTCTTGAGCGCGAGCTTGGCCCGGTTAGCCTGCAGGTGAACGATCTGGCTGGTCCCGGCGTGCGCGGGGTGAGCTTCTCCCTGCGTCAGGGGGAAATTCTGGGCTTTAGCGGCCTGATGGGCTCCGGCCGCACCGAGCTGATGAAGCTCATCTACGGTGCCAGCCCCATCAGCGCTGGCCAGGTGACGGTGGATGGCCACGCCCTGGTACCCAGAAGCCCGGCCGATGGTCTGGCCGCTGGTATCGCCTATATCTCCGAGGATCGCAAGGGCGACGGCCTGGTGCTGGAGCTGTCGGTGCGCGAAAACATGAGCCTGTGCGCCCTCGGCGAGTTCATTCGTGGCGGTAAGATTGACGGCAAGGCCGAGCGCCAGGCGGTAGGGGACTATGTGCGTTTGTTCAACATCAAGACCCCGAGTCAGGATCAGCTGATCAAGCTCCTCTCCGGCGGCAACCAGCAGAAGGTGGCCATCGCCAAGGGGCTGCTGACCCGGCCCAAGGTGCTGATCCTGGATGAGCCGACCCGCGGCGTCGATGTCGGCGCCAAGAAGGAGATCTATCAGCTCATCAACCAGTTCAAGAAGGAGGGGATGAGCATCATCCTGGTCTCCTCCGAAATGCCGGAAGTGCTCGGCATGAGTGATCGCATTATGGTGATGCACGAAGGGCGCATCAGCGCAGAATTCAACACCCGCGATGCCAATCAGGAGAAGCTGATGGCAGCGGCAGTCGGTAAACAGTGGCAAGCAGAGCAAGAGGCAGCACAATGACAACCCAAACCCTTTCCCGCCGCGGCGTCATGAGCAAGGCCTGGTGGATCGAGAACAAGTCCCTGGTCGCGCTGCTGGTGCTGATCGGCGTGGTCTCCTTCCTGAGCCCCAACTTCTTCACCGCCGACAACCTGCTCAACATCCTGCGCCAGACATCGGTCAACGCCATCATGGCGGTCGGCATGACGCTGGTCATCCTCACCGCCGGCATCGATCTGTCGGTCGGCTCGGTACTGGCCCTGTGCGGCGCCCTGGCCGCCACCATGGTGGCCATGGAGCTGCCCATCGGCCTGGTGATCCCCCTCACCCTGGGGGCCGGCGCCCTGCTTGGCAGCATCAGCGGCCTCATCATCGCCAAGGGCAAGGTACAGGCCTTCATCGCCACCCTGGTCACCATGACCGCCCTGCGCGGCGTCACCATGGTCTACACCGAGGGGCGCCCCATTTCCACCGGCTTCAGTGACGGCGCCGATCACTTCGCCTGGCTCGGGACCGGCTACCTGCTGGGTCTGCCGGTGCCCATCTGGCTGATGGCCATCGTCTTCCTGCTGGCCTGGTACCTGCTCAACCACACTCGCCTGGGCCGCCACATCTATGCCCTCGGCGGCAACGAATCGGCCACCCGCCTCTCTGGTATCAATGTGGATCGGGTCAAGCTCGCGGTGTATGGTCTGTGCGGCATGCTGTCGGCACTGGCCGGGCTCATCGTCACATCCCGCCTCTCCTCCGCCCAGCCCACAGCCGGCATGGGGTACGAGCTGGATGCCATCGCCGCCGTGGTGCTGGGGGGCACCAGCCTGATGGGGGGCAAGGGCCGTATCATGGGTACCCTGATCGGTGCCCTCATCATCGGCTTCCTCAACAATGCCCTCAACCTGCTCGACGTCAGCTCCTATTACCAGATGATCGCCAAGGCCAGCGTGATTTTGCTTGCCGTGATGATCGATAACAAAAGCAACCGTTAACAAGCCACGCCACACACAAGGAATGAAATGATGAAAAAGCTCAATACCCTGCTCGCTGCCGCCATCATGTCCGTGCTGGGCACCGCCCAGGCCGCGGATCACACCCTGGCGATGGTGGTCTCCACCCTCAACAACCCCTTCTTCGTCACCATGAAGGAGGGGGCCGAAGCCAAGGCCAAGGAGCTTGGCTACAAGCTGGTGGTGCTGGACTCCCAGAACGACCCGGCCAAGGAGCTCTCCAACGTGGAAGATCTCGCCGTGCGCAAGGTCAACGCCATCCTGATCAACCCGACCGACTCCGAAGCCGTGGGCAACGCCATTCGCCTGGCCAACAAGGCGAACATCCCGGTGCTGACCCTGGACCGCGGCGCAGCCCAGGGTGACGTCAAGGCCCACATCGCCTCCGACAACGTGGCCGGTGGCAAGCTGGCTGGCGACTTCATCGCCGAGAAGCTGGGCAGCGGTGCCAAGGTGATCCAGCTGGAAGGGATCGCAGGTACCTCCGCCGCCCGTGATCGCGGCGAAGGCTTCGCCCTGGCGGTCACCGCCAACAAACTGCAGGTGCTGGCCTCCCAACCCGCCGACTTTGACCGCACCAAGGGTCTGAACGTCATGGAGAACCTGCTGGCCGCCCATCCGACCGTGCAGGCAGTGTTCGCCCAGAACGACGAGATGGCGCTGGGTGCCATCCGCGCCGTGCAGGCCGCTGGCAAAGAGGTGATGATCGTGGGCTTTGACGGCACCGACGATGGCAAAGCCGCCGTGGCCAAGGGTAAACTGGCCGCCACCGTGGCCCAGCAGCCTGCCCTCATCGGCGCCATCGGCGTGGAAACCGCCGACAAGGTGCTCAAGGGTCAACCGGTGGAAAAATCCATCCCGGTACCGCTGCAAATCGTCAACAAGTAAGTTGTTGGGGGGAGGTTCGCCTCCCCTCTCTTTTTCCGCCAGTGCCGCCTGGTCTGGGCCCACCCAGACCAGGATGTACTCAACCAAGGGTGATAGGAATGAATCGTCTCGTAGTCCTCGGCAGCGTGAATGCGGATCATGTGCTGCGCGTCCCCCACTTTCCCCGCCCCGGTGAAACCCTGACCGGCCACAGCTATCAGGTCGTTCCCGGCGGCAAGGGCGCCAATCAGGCGGTGGCCGCCGCCCGCCTCGGCGCCCCTGTCTCCTTCATCGCCCGCATCGGTGATGATGCCATCGGCCACCAGATGAAAACCGGGTTTGCCAACGACGGCATCGATGTCAGCGCCGTCGAACTCGACCCCAGGCTCCCCACCGGCATCGCCATCATCTATGTGAGCGACGAGGGGGAGAACAGCATCGGCATCTCCGCCGAAGCCAATGGCGCCCTCACCCCGGCCGTAGTGCAAGGTCACGAGGCAATGATCGCCGCCGCCCACACCCTGCTGCTGCAACTGGAAGTGCCGCTGGAGAGCGTGCAGGAAGCGGCCCGTCTGGCTCGTGCCCACGGCACCCGGGTGGTGCTCAACCCCGCCCCCGCGCGCCCGCTCTCAAGGGATCTGCTGGCGCTGGTGGACCTCATCACCCCCAACCAGACCGAGGCCGAGCTGCTGACCGGCGTCAAGGTGACGGACGAAGCGAGCGCCCGGGAGGCTGCCACCCGCTTCCACCAGATGGGCATCGGTGAGGTGATGATCACCCTGGGGTCTCAAGGGGTCTATTGCAGCAAGGGGCAGAAACAGGCGCTCATGCCGGGTTTTCGGGTCAAGGCGGTGGATACCACGGCTGCCGGGGATACCTTCAACGGCGCCTTCCTGGCGGCCGAGCTCGCCGGCGCCGACTTTGACGCAGCCGTACGCTTTGCCCACGGGGCGGCGGCACTCTCCGTCACCCGGTTTGGTGCCCAGAGCTCCATCCCGAGCAAGCAGGAGGTCGATGCTTTCCTCCTTGAACAGACTGCGCAGGGGCACTGATGGCCAATATCAAGGAGGTGGCTGCGCTGGCGGGAGTGTCGACCACCACCGTTTCCCACGTCATCAACGAGACCCGCTTCGTGGCCGAAGAGACCCGGGAGCGGGTCTTCGCCGCCATGCGCGATCTCAACTATGCCCCGAGCCTGGTGGCCCGCAGCCTCAAGGTAAAGGAGACCAACAGCATCGGCATGCTGGTTACCACCTCCAGCAACCCCTTCTTCGCCGAGGTGGTGCGCGGGGTGGAGCGCTACTGCTTCGAGCAGGGTTACAACCTGATGCTGGGCAACACCGAAGGACAGGCCGAGACGGCGCTCTCCTACCTCAAGATGATGCTCAGGAAACGGGTCGACGGCCTGCTCATCATGTGCAGTGAAGGGCAGCAGGAGGTGTTCAACCAGCTCGACTGGCTCAAGAGCCTGCCGGTCGTGGTGATGGACTGGGGCATGGAGAATGGCGAGGTGGATCTCATCGCCGACAACTCCCATCGTGGAGGCTACCTGGCAACCCGCCATCTGCTGGGGCTGGGTCACACTGCCATCGGTTGCATCACGGGCCCCCACAGCCGCGCCCCGGCCAACCAGCGCCAGGCGGGTTTCGAGCAAGCGATGCAGGAGGCCGGGCTCACCGTCAATCCGGGCTGGATCCAGGAGGGAGACTTTGACTGCGCCAGCGGCGCCGCCGCCATGACCCGCCTGCTGGCGCTGCCAGAGCGTCCCACCGCGCTGTTTGTCTGCAACGACATGATGGCCATGGGGGTCATCAGTGCCGCCCATCAGGCAGGGCTGGTGATCCCCCGCGATCTCTCCATCGTCGGCTATGACAACGTGGCGCTGGCCCAGTTCATGTCCCCCCCGCTCACCACGGTCAATCAACCGAAAGAGGAGCTGGGCCGCCTCGCCGTCACCCGGCTGCTGGCGCGCATCAACGGCGAGCCCATCGCAAACCGCATGATCACCGTGGATCCGGACCTGGTGATCAGACACTCCTGCGTTCCCTTTTCCTCACCGGACAGCAAACCAGTTTAAGTGCCAGCAAGCAGCAGAAGGGCGGCCATGAGCCGCTCTTCTGTGTATTGTCTCCTTGGCATCGGCCCCGAGACTGCACAAGCCACCACTCAACTCAGCTTGAGCTCATCCTCTTGCTGCGCCTCTCCCAGGGGAGCCAGGCGCAGCAGCCCCAGCGCCGTTGCCAACGGCTGGAGCAGCGCCTCGTACCCGGAGGGTGCTGGCAGCCAGTAGCGAATTGGCCAGCCCGCTTGCAGCAGTTCGGGGGCGCAGCTGCCAAGCTCGCTCAGCGCCAGCATGCAGCCACACTCGCGCATCTTCTCAAGCAGGGTGGCATCCGGTATCAGCGCAGGCAATGCCAGGATCAGTCTCCCCTGTGGCAAGGGGGGCAGGCTCGCCAGCAGAGGGGCCAGCTGGGCAGGCTGATGAAGCCTTACCAGCAAGGTGCCACTGCATGGCTCTTCTGTCAGCCATCGTGCCATCACGGGCCCAAGGACACAACGCTCTTGCATCCAGCCCACGTCACAGGGCTGCTGGCTCACCCGCCAGCGCAGGCTGACCGCCGTCACCGGCACGCCCTGCTCGTCTCTCATCGCCTCGCAGAGGGTCTCCAGGGGGGAAGGGGCGGCCCCCGCCAGCCATTCCCGCAATTGGTGCAGCTGCCGCTGGGCCATGTGGAGATCAGCCTTCATCGCACTCTGATACCACACCAGGGTGGTCCCCTCACGCTTGGCCTCGTTCAATGCCAATATGGCTTGCTCCAATAGCTCATCGGCATCCTCGCCACCCTCGCGCCTGGCCACTCCGAAGCGACACGCCAGATCAAAGCTGCTTTCCCGGGTCACAAACTCAAACTGCAACAGACTCACCTTGACATCCTCCCCCACCTTAGCGCTTCGCGTCACAGGAGGGGGATTCCCATTACTGGGTGATAGCTGCTCGCGC
>NZ_JAPCIY010000119.1:0-7447 GCF_027707645.1 Aeromonas sp. QDB30
GGTGTGTTTGGAGACAGCCAGTTTACCAGCACCCTGTCTGTCAACTTCCACTTCCCCAAGATCCCGCGAAGAACCAAAAAAAAGGGGTCACAGTAAAGGACCCCTGAAAAGTAGCATGCTAAGTCCATTGTTGCGGAGCTCGCAACCTTCACATGCTTGCCAAGTCAGACGAGCAAGGCATAGGGGCCATACCCGTATTCATTCTGCTGCAGTCAATAGACCATTGATAAATCAAAAGGTTCAGAGGATCCACATATGATCCTCGGCGCAGACACCATTCAGATTACTCTGAGAAAGTGGCCCGTGCCAGAAACGGGCCACTCTTTTACTTGATCCAGTTCGCAAAATCCAGCGCTTTAAAATGCTGACAAATTAATCAGGACGGTTCTATGTCGCGAATGTGCCTGTGCACCGAGAACCAGGAGGCGATCAACCCCAGCAGGGCGCCCAGCAGTATGAGATTGAAGCCGTCGAACGCCCCCATCCCCACCAGACGGAAGTTGCTGTTGTAGAGCCCCGCCAGCTCCTTCACCACCCCCTCGCTCCAGATCACCATCACCTCGGTCAGCCACCAGGCCAGCATGCCGCCAATGACCCCGAACCAGATGCCCGTATAGAGGAAGGGACGGTGGATGAAGGCATCGGTCGCTCCCACCAGCTTGAGCACTTCAATCTCGGAACGCTGGTTCAGGATATTCAGGCGCAGGGTGTTGCCCACGATCAGCAACACAGCGGAGAGCAGCAACACCGCGATACCTGTAATGGTGTGGCGCAGCAGGTTCATGATCCCCTGCAACCGGGTCAACCACTGCAGATCCAGCTTGCCCTGCTCGATACCGGGCTCGTTCTCCAGCTTGGCGAGCAGCTCGGCGGCCCCTTCGGGATTCTGCCAGCGCGGATCCGGGATCACGCTCAGCACCGGCGGCAGCGGGTTGCTGTCCAGATAATCCAGGGCATCACCGAAACCGGAGATCTCCCGAAATTCCCTGAGCGCCTCGTCACGGTTCATATAAGTGACGGACTCCACTTCCGGATAGAGCAGGATCCGCTGCTTCATGTCGAGGATGCTCTGCTCCGGCAGATCCTTGCGCAGATAGAGGGAGATCTGGGAGCTGGTCTGCCAGCTCCCCTCTACCACTTCGGCATTCTTCAGCAATACGTGGAAACAGGAAGGCAGCGCCAGACTCACGCCAAGCACCGCCAGGGTCATCAGGGAGGCGAGCGGGTTGCGCCACAGCTCACCCAGGCTGGCAAAGGCCTGACGCACATGATCCACGCCATACATCATCAAGCGACGCAACGGCGGCTGTTTATGACGAACAATAGCCATCAGCGATCCTCCCCGGACGAATACATGCGACCCGCCTTGAGGGTCAGGGTGCGGTAGCGCATCCGGGCGATCAGCCCCAGATCGTGAGTGGCAATCAGCACGGAGACGCCGAAGCGGTTGAACTCCTCGAACAGGCGCATGATGTCCATGGAAAGCTGGGGATCCAGGTTGCCGGTCGGCTCGTCCGCCAGCAGCAGGGGCGGCTTGTTGACGATGGCGCGGGCGATGCCGACCCGCTGCTGCTCACCGCCGGAGAGCATGCGCGGCTGGTAGCGCTCCTTGCCGAGCAGCCCGACCTTGTCGAGCGCCGCCGCCACCCGCTTGTTGATGTCCCCATGGCTGTAGCCATCGATCACCAGGGGCAGGGCGACGTTGTCGAACACGGTACGATCCATCAACAGGCGGTGATCCTGGAAGATCATGCCGATCTGGCGGCGCACGTAGGGGATCTGACTGCGCTGGATGTGGCTGACGTCATCGCCGTGGAAGAAGACGCGGCCGTCGGTCGGCCGTTCCATCACGCTGATGAGCTTGAGGAGGGTACTCTTGCCCGCCCCCGAATGGCCGGTCAGGAAGGCCATCTCCCCCTTGCGCAGGTGAAAACTGACCTTTTGCAGCGCTTGATGACCGCCACTGTAGACCTTGCTGACCTTGTCAAAACGAATCATAACGGTTCCCTGAGATTGACAAACCCCGACCGGGATAAAGCATGGGGCGCTCACTCCCCCGTACCGGCACAACACCTGGATGACAACACCGGTCGCAACCATGCCGCATGTCATCCTTGCCCGGATGAGCCATACCTGCGCTCTCATAGTGACATACCCCGACCGGAGTCGGGGTATGGAACACGTGCTTGTCACGGCCGGGCCGACTCATGTCGGCCGGATTTATTCTTCGCGGCTGAAGAGCGCCTCGATGAAGTCGTTGGCGACGAACGGGCGCAGATCGTCGATCCCCTCGCCCACCCCGATGTAGCGGATCGGGATCTGGAACTTGTCGGCCACCGCGAAGATGACCCCCCCCTTGGCAGTGCCGTCCAGCTTGGTGAGGGTGATGCCGGTCAGGCCCACCGCCTCGCTGAACAGCTTGGCCTGGCTCAATGCGTTCTGGCCGGTGCCTGCGTCCAGAGTCAGCATGATCTCGTGGGGCGCCGCATCGTCCAGCTTCTTCATCACCCGCACCACCTTCTTGAGCTCCTCCATCAGGTTGCTCTTGTTCTGCAGGCGGCCGGCGGTATCGGCGATCAGCACGTCAGCCCCGCGGGAGCGGGCAGCCTCGATGGCGTCATAGATGACGGAGGCGGAGTCGGCACCGGTGTGCTGGGCAATCACCGGAATGTTGTTGCGCTGACCCCACACCTGCAGCTGCTCGACCGCAGCGGCACGGAAGGTATCGCCAGCGGCCAGCATCACGCTCTTGCCCTCGGCCTGGAACTGTTTGGCCAGCTTGCCGATGGTGGTGGTCTTGCCGACGCCGTTCACACCGACCATCAGGATGACGTAAGGCTTCTTGCTGGTGTCGATCACCAGGGGCTGCTCGACCTTGGCCAGCATCTCGCCCATATCCTGTTTGAGCAGACCGTAGAGCGCCTCGGCATCCTTGAGCTGCTTGCGGTCCGCGTGCTGTACCAGCCCCTCGATGATGCGGGTGGTGGTGTCGACGCCAAGATCGGCGGTCAGCAGCTGGGTCTCCAGCTCTTCGAACAGATCGTCATCGATCTTCTTGCCGCTGAACAGGCCGAAGAAACCGGAGCCGATATTCTCCCTGGTACGCACCAGGCTGCGTTTGAGGCGGGCAAAGAAGCCCTCCCGCTGCGGCTTCTCCTGAGTGTCGTCGTCCACCTTGGCGGCCAGTGGCAGAGCGGCCAGGGCAGCGGCCTCAGCCTCCATCGCGGCGACCAGACGCAAATCTTCCGCTCGTTGGGCCTCTTTGGCGACACGGGCTTCCTCGGCAGCCTGAGCTTCGGCGGCAACACGAGCCTCTTCCGCAGCACGGGCCTCGGCGGCAATACGGGCTTCTTCCGCGGCACGGGCTTCGGCAGCGATGCGAGCCTCTTCCGCAGCGCGGGCTTCGGCAGCGATGCGAGCCTCTTCCGCAGCGCGGGCTTCGGCGGCCACACGGGCTTCTTCTGCGGCGCGGGCTTCGGCGGCAAGACGAGCTTCTTCCGCAGCGCGAGCTTCGGCGGCAATACGGGCTTCTTCTGCGGCACGAGCCTCGGCGGCAATACGGGCTTCTTCTGCGGCGCGAGCCTCGGCGGCAACACGGGCTTCTTCTGCGGCGCGAGCCTCGGCGGCAATGCGAGCCTCTTCCGCAGCGCGGGTTTTGGCGGCAAAAATGGCGTCGTCTGCGACCTGAGCTTCGGTTGAGATCAAAGCCTCATTGACGATGACGGGCTCAAGCTCGCCCTCCGGCTCTTCCACAACCAGGGGGCCTTCGTCAGGGCCGCTCAGCGGCGCTTCGGGCTTGGCGGCGGGGGCATCAGCCGGGGCAACATCGGCGACAGGCGCGGGAACAGCGGCGGCCTCCGACTCGACGACCGCCGGGGTAGCGTCGGGCGCCTGCGATGGAACGGCCTCAGCCTCTTCTTTCTTGCGGCCGAAACCCAGCCAGGAAAACAAACCTTTTGCCATCTAAAAATACTCACATCAAAGGCTGACTGCTAAGATAGCCGTCCCTAGGCGGGTCGGCATAAAAATGAACCGCCTTATACTATCACTTTATTTTCTGACGACGAAACGCGATGCCCAGAGTGAAATCCAGCCGTAACAGCCCGAGCAAGAGCCCGGCCCCCCAGGGGCGAGCGGGCGTGGTACGAATCATCAGCGGCCAATGGAAGGGGCGCAAACTCCCCGTCAGGGATGTGGAAGGGCTCAGGCCCACCACGGATCGCGTCAAGGAGACCATCTTCAACTGGCTGGCTCCCCACGTGCGCGGTACCCGCTGCCTGGATCTCTTCGCCGGCAGCGGCGGGCTGGGGCTGGAAGCCTTGTCCCGCTATGCCGAACAGGTCACCCTGATCGAGATGGACAGAGGCGCCGCGGACCAGCTCAAGAAGAACCTGACGACCCTGGGCAGCAGCCAGGGGCAGGTGATCCAGGCCGATGCCGTGAGCTGGCTGCAAGGCCCGGCCACGCCGTTCGATCTGGTCTTTCTGGACCCACCGTTTCGTCGCGAGCTGCTGCCCCAGGTGTGCGAGCTGCTCGAGCAGCGCGGCTGGCTGGCATCCGATGCCCTCATCTATCTGGAGCGGGAAAAAGAGATGGCCGATCTGACGCTGCCCGCCAGCTGGACACTACTCAAGGACAAGCAGGCTGGTCAGGTCTGCTATCAACTCTATGTACGGGAGGTAAACGATGAAGCGGGTGTTTAATCTGTTGGCGATGGGGGTGCTGCTGTTCTTCTGGTTCGGTGTGGCACTCGCCCTGCTGGGCACCCTGCCGGGCAAACTGAACGGCTTTCTGCCGGTGTGCGGCGTCATCGTGATATTGATGCACTGGGTACAGGCCAGCATGATCAAGGCGGCCTGCAAACCCTACTTCGCGGTCACTCGTCTCGAATTCACCCAGGTGCTGATCTTCGGGGTGTTCGGCATGATGGATATCCGCACCAAGCTGCAGGCCATCATAGACGCCAGGAAGAAGGGAGAGACTCCCCCCAGGGCCGACTAGGCCACCCCCGGCCCGACCAGAAGGAGTGATTCGTCACTCCTTTTGCGTTTTTCCGAGGCTGATTCCCAGCTTGATGGAGAGAGCGGCGAGCAGCAGCAGCATGGCAATGAGGGAGAAGAAGTTGCTGCCAAGCTCGGGGTACTGCACCTTGACCAGGGCAGAATGGCCGAACACGCCGATAAAGAAGCAGAGCAGAATGCAGCTGGGTGTGTTGCCCACCATGGGCTCATGGCGATAGTGCTGATAGAGCTGGCTGGCCGCCAGCAACAGGGCGATGAGGGGGTAGAAGGAGAAGGGGACGACCGACTCCGTCAAGGCCGACAGGAAGGCATCGCCACAGATACCGATCAGCAGGGCCAGCACCAGGGGCTTCTTCGGAATCGCGTTCGGTTCATGCATGAGGCTGTCCATCCTTGCGTTATGTGAGAGATTCGTGGCGCTTGCGGTTCTGCACCTCGGCGCCCATGGCGATCATCCGCAATTGGCTGATGGTGCGCTCCGACAGTGCCTTGCACTCTTCCGGAGTCATGTCGAGGGCGTCTGCACCGGCGCTGAAGACGATGGTCACCATGGCCTCGGCCTGGATATAGGCCTCTTCCCGTGGCGCCTGCGTGGTGGCTTCCAGATAATCGGTCAGCTCGGCGATGAAGTGCTGGATCTCCCGGGCCACCGCCTGACGGAATGCAGCCGAGGTGCCGGAGCGCTCGCGCAGCAGTAGCCGGAAGATGTTCGGGTTGTTTTCGACGAATTCCATGAAGGTCTGCACCGAGGTGCTGATGACGCTGCCACCACCGGCAATGCGCTGGCGCGCCTGGCGCATCAGTTGGCGCAGGGTCAGCCCTCCCTCGTCCACCAGCGTCAGCCCCAGCTCTTCCATGTCCCGAAAGTGGCGATAGAAGGAGGTCGGCGCTATGCCCGCCTCTCTGGCCACTTCCCGCAGGCTGAGGTTGGAGAAACTGCGGTTGGCGCAGAGTTGACTGAACGCCGCCTCGATCAGCGTACGCCGGGTTTTTTCTTTTTGTTGCGCGCGAATACCCACGAAAACAGTCACCTTGAGATTAGCGAGGCCAGATGATAACCCGAAGGCGGGGCCGGGATCAGGTTTGTCTCCGACTTTTTTACCATTGACCCGCATTCCGGCTCAATGGAGAATAGTGAACAGCTGTTCGCTGAAAGGAGCCGAGTGAAATGGACCGCCCCCCGATCATCATGACCAACACCCTGCTGTTCGCCCTCTCCGGGCTGACGGCACTGATAGCGGTCCCCTGGTATGGACTGAGCCAGGGCTACGACCTCTGGCAGTGGCTCTGCTTCCTGCTGCTGTTCTGCTATTGCGGCATCTCCATCACCGCCGGCTACCACAGGCTCTGGTCCCACAAGGCCTACAAGGCGCACCCGGCCCTGCAATGGATCTTCGCCATCGGAGGCGCGCTCGCCCTGCAGAACTCGGCGCTGCACTGGTCCTCGGATCATCGCCGCCACCACCGCCACGTGGATGACAACCAGAAGGATCCCTACAGTGCGGGTCGCGGCTTCTGGTACTCCCACATCGGCTGGATGCTGCGGGAATACCAGCGCGATACCTACCACGACTACAGCAATGTGCGCGACCTGCAAAACAACCCCGTGGTCGCCTTCCAGCACAGGCACTATCTGGCTCTGGCCCTGGTCACCAACATCGGCATTCCGCTGCTGCTCGGCCTCTTGCACGGGGATCTGCTCGGCATGATGCTGCTGGCCGGGGTGCTGCGCATGGTGATGACCCATCACACCACCTTCTTCATCAACTCCCTGGCCCACATCTGGGGCAGCCAGCCGTTCACGGATCGCAACAGCGCCCGGGACAACGGCATCCTGGCCTTCTTCACCTTTGGCGAGGGCTATCACAACTTCCATCACCTGTTCGAGAACGACTACCGCAACGGCATTCAATGGTGGCAGTTCGACCCCACCAAGTGGCTGATCCGCACCGCCGCCTGGTGCGGGCTCGCCAAAGACCTGAGATCCTGCCCGGAGGAACGCATCGAACAGGCCAGGCTGGAGATGCAGCTCAAGCGCGCCCAGGCCAGAGTGCACAAGCAGGATGACAGGGAACGCTGGCAGGCACTGCTGCAGGAGGAGTACGACAAGCTGAGCCTGCAGATCCAGCACTACTATGCCAGCCGCAAGTCACTGCTGGAGCAGCGCAAGCGCACAGCCCTCGCACGCTACGACAGGCTCAGGCTGCAACTGGAGTACCGCACGTTGCGAGACGGTTTCCTCGTTGCCAAACGCAACTGGAGTCGTCTGCTGGCGGGCCTCGCCTGATCGCCGAAACATCACGCAAAAGACCGCCAGCAGGCGGTCTTTTTTATTGGACAAGCAGACGGCGGGCATAAAAAAAGGTTCTTCGCGGGATCTTGGGGAAGTGGAAGTTGACAGACAGGGTGCTGGTAAACTGGCTGTC
>NZ_JAPCIY010000120.1:0-6941 GCF_027707645.1 Aeromonas sp. QDB30
GCATATGGATTTAGGGACTCAGAATACTTTTTTCTGAAAATCAAGGCGGCCTTCCCCGGAAAGCCGCGATGAACCAATAGATGGGCCGTGACGTGCGATCCATCCGATGTTGCTCGACATGGATAGCCAATGCCGTCACCACCGCCAGTGGTGAAGTCTCACCCTCTTCGTGACACGCGCCTTTGGCAAGCAGACAGGTCAGCTCCCTAGCTCGCTCGGCTGACAGCAGGTAATAGATCCCCCTGATCAGGGGCATGGCCGCCTGACCTGATAACAGTCTTGAGTTCATAGCGCCTCAGTGACGATCCCGTTTGAAGTGGGTGGTTTTATGACCGACGGTGACAACCTCACCGTCTTGCAGGACCAGATAGTGACGGCGCAGCCGCTGGCAACATTCCGCTGGCAATCCACATCCGGCTTGCAGCATAGTCAATCCTTTGCGGTCGAGATAAACCAGCTCGCGCCCCTGGTGATAAGCAGAACGCCCGATGCTCAGCAGCAGCTCCACCAGCTCGGGAGCAATACCGCGCTGCTGCATCCGACACGCGGCGTGATGGCTGTATGCACTGTCCAGCTTACCGTTCATGACATGGTCATTTGGCGCTCATTTCGATGGACTCATTATATGTAGCCTGTACACTCATGCCAATACTGGTTACATATGTATGGAGATGGTATTCACCTGACAGTTGCCCACAAAAGGGAGTGGTCATACAGCTTCAAACCGGATAACAAAACGGTACCCCTACCGTGTTATCCGGAGTCACCGTATGACCACCAACGAAAAAGTAGCACGTCGCAAACTCAGCCTGCTAGAGCTCGCCAAAGAGCTCAATAACGTCAGCAAAGCCTGCAAGCTCATCGGCTACAGCCGTCAGCAGTTCTACGAAATTCGCCGTAATTACCAGACCTATGGCGCCGAGGGCTTGCTTGATAAACTGCCCGGCTGTAAAGGGGCTCATCCCAATCGGGTTGCGCCCGAGATTGAACAGGCCATCCTCGATTACTCCCTCAACAGGCCTACTCACGGCCCGCTGCGGGTCGCGCAAGAACTGGCTCTGCAAGGGAAGGTGCGAATAAGTCATATTGTATGGAGATGGTATTCACCTGACAGTTGCCCACAAAAGGGAGTGGTCATACGGCTTCAAACCGGATAACAAGTCGGTACCCCTACCGTGTTATCCGGAGTCACCGTATGACCACCAACGAGAAAGTAGCACGTCGCAAACTCAGCCTGCTAGAGCTCGCCAAAGAGCTCAATAACGTCAGCAAAGCCTGCAAGCTCATCGGCTACAGCCGTCAGCAGTTCTACGAGATTCGCCGTAACTACCAGACCTATGGCGCCGAGGGCTTGCTCGACAAACTCCCCGGCTGTAAAGGCGCTCATCCCAACCGGGTCGCTCCCGAGATTGAGCAAACCATCCTCGATTACTCTCTCACCAGACCAACCCATGGCCCGCTGCGGGTCGCGCAAGAACTGGCTCTGCAAGGCATCAACGTCAGTGCGGGCGGTGTGCGTGGCGTGTGGCAACGTCACGACTTGCTCTCCAAGCATGACCGCTTGTTGCGCCTCGAGAAAACACATAGGGAACAGACAATTGAGCTCAATGACGAGCAGATCCGCCTGCTCGAGCGCTTCAGCCCCGAGTTTCGCGAACGCCAAATTGAGGTTCACTACACCGGGGAACTGGTGGCGGTCGACACCTTCTTCGTCGGTGCACTCAAGGGGGTAGGCAAGGTGTATCTGCAAACCGTGCTGGACTGCTACAGCCGCCACGCCTGGGGACGGCTCTACACCAGCAAGCTGCCGGTGACCTCGGTTCATGTGCTCAATGAAACGGTACTGCCGTTCTTCGAAGCCCATGAGGCGCGGGTCTATACCATCCTGTCAGATAACGGGCGCGAGTTCTGTGGGCGCCCAGACCATCATCCCTACGAGCTGTTTCTGCAACTGGAGGGAATTGAACACCGGACAACCAAGGTACGCAGGCCGCAGAGCAACGGTTTTATCGAGCGACTGCATCGCACACTGCTGGATGAACACTTCCGTATCAAGGGGAGAACGACCTGGTATGAGTCGGTAGAACAGATGCAGACAGACCTGGATAGCTACCTGGAACACTACAACACCCAGCGGCCACATCAGGGCAGGATGATGGAGGGTCAGACCCCCTACAGCATGTTCAAGAAGGGTCTGAAATTGATACCGAAGGAAGTGCGCACTAAAGTAGCGTAAACAAGACACCGGTTTGAGGCCGGTGTCAGGTGATAACTAGGGAAGGTGCGAATAAGTCATATGGCACGAGAGCATTTACTGGTAACCCATTGATATTAAATGACTAAAATTTTCATTTTTTGTTCGTGGGATACTTGTTCGCACTTTCCCTAGATCTGTACAGTCATATGGCACGAGAGCATTTACTGGTAACCGATTGATATTAAATGACTAAAATTTTCATTTTTTGTTCTTGGGATACTTGTTCGCACTTTCCCTTGTAGAATTACTGTCAATCAGCGTCCAACATTGACCAGGGTTAACACGCTGATTTCAGCCTCTGTTTGAATTGTTTCCTATCTCTATGGTTTCACAGTGATGGGTGATCCTGTCCAGAATCGCCGTCGTCATCTTCTCATCCGCAAACATCTTCCTCTAATCGCCGAATGTTAGGTTGGTCGTCAGGATCAGACTGATCCGTTCGTACAGCTTGCTGATCAGGTGGAACAGCAGAGCCCCGCCACTTTCGGCAAACTGCAGATATCCCAACTCGTCCAGGATCACCGTGCCCACATTGACCAGCCAGTTAGCCCGCTTTACCTGCCACCTTCTCCAACTCCAGTTGGTTCGCCAGCGTAGAACTGCACTCGCTTTTCCTTGCGCACAGCATTGCGCCCCAAGTTATGACCAGCTGTGCCACTCCCGCCGATCAGCAGCAGGTTGCGTTTGTGTGCAAGGAAGTAATCCCGGTCCAGCACTGACAGATGTGCCGGGTTGACCGGAGATTTGCTGGTATCGAATCTGTCCAGATCCCTGGCCATCGGAAACTTGGCGATACCCACCTGATAGTGGATAGACCGGGATGGGCGAGGTACTTCGGTAATCCCCCCATTTTTTGGAGCACTCAAAAGTAGAGGTCATGCGGCCTGTGCCAAGCGCTGTTTCGGCGTGTAGCCGCCCAGCGCCATATTGGGCCGCTCATGGTTATAAACCCACAGCCAGTTCGTGGCAAATTCCTGTAACTCATTCAGTGACTCAAACAGGTAATGGCCCAACCAGTCGTAACGCACAGTGCGGTTAAATCGCTCTATGTAGGCATTCTGCTGCGGGTTGCCTGGCTGGATATACCTCAGCGCAATCCTCTTCTGCTGCGCCCATTGCTTGAGCTCTTCGCTGATGTATTCCGGACCATTATCACAGCGGATTGCGGCTGGTTTGCCCCGCCACTCGATGACCTGCTCCAGCACCCGTTTGACTCGCGAGGCAGGCAAGGAAAAATCCACCTCGATGCACAGTGCTTCGCGATTGAAGTCATCGATCACATTAAACAACCGCACCGAACGACCATCGCTGAGCTGGTCATGCATAAAGTCCATCGACCAACAGTGATTCGGTTGGTCAGGGACTGCCAACGGCTCCGGCTTGGCGCGTACTAGCCGCTTCTTGGGTTTTATCCGCAGATTGAGCTCTAGCGCCCGATAGATCCGGTAGACCCGCTTGTGGTTCCAGCCAAAGCCTTTGACGTTACGCAGGTACAGGAAGCACAGTCCGAAACCCCAGTTGCGCTGGTTGGCGGTGAGGCGCAGTAGCCAGTCGGCAATCTCCTGGTTTTCATCAGCCAGCACGGGCTGATAACGGTAGCAACCCTCGCTCACCTTGAACACCTGGCAAGCCAGACGGATAGAAATGGCGTAATGAGCCACAGCCTTGGTCGCCATCTCCCTGCGGGCAGATGGCGTCACCACTTTTTTGCCATCGCCTCGGAGATGATCTCAGCCTTTAGGCGCTCCTCGGCATACATCTTCTTAAGGCGACGATTTTCCTCTTCCAGCTCTTTGAGGCGCGCCATGAGAGAGGCATCCATGCCACCGAATTTGGAGCGCCACTTGTAGAAGGTGGCGGAGCTGATGCCATGCTCACGGCAGAGCTCAGGGACGGGTGAACCAGACTCGGCCTGCTTGAGGATGGCGATGATCTGTGTGTATGGAGATGGTATTCACCTGACAGTTGCCCACAAAAGGGAGTGGTCATACGGCTTCAAACCGGATAACAAAACGGTACCCCTACCGTGTTATCCGGAGTCACCGTATGACCACCAACGAGAAAGTAGCACGTCGCAAACTCAGCCTGCTAGAGCTCGCCAAAGAGCTCAATAATGTCAGCAAAGCCTGCAAGCTCATCGGCTACAGCCGTCAGCAGTTCTACGAAATTCGCCGTAACTACCAGACCTATGGCGCCGAGGGATTGCTCGACAAATTGCCCGGGTGTAAAGGGGCTCATCCCAATCGGGTCGCTCCTGAGATTGAACAGGCCATCCTCGATTACTCCCTCACCAGACCAACTCATGGCCCGCTGCGGGTCGCCCAAGAACTGGCTCTGCAAGGCATCAATGTCAGTGCGGGTGGTGTGCGTGGCGTGTGGCAACGTCACGACTTGCTCTCCAAACACGACCGCTTGTTGCGCCTCGAGAAAACCCACCGGGAGCAGACCATTGAGCTCAATGACGAGCAGATCCGCCTGTTAGAACGCTTCAGCCCCGAGTTTCGCGAACGCCAGATTGAGGTCCACTACACCGGAGAACTGGTGGCGGTTGACACCTTCTTCGTCGGCGCGCTCAAGGGGGTTGGCAAGGTGTATCTGCAAACCGTGCTGGACTGCTACAGTCGCCATGCCTGGGGACGGCTCTACACCAGCAAGCTGCCGGTGACCTCGGTTCATGTGCTCAATGAAACGGTACTGCCGTTCTTCGAAGCCCATGAGGCTCGGGTCTATACCATCCTGTCAGATAACGGGCGCGAGTTCTGTGGGCGCCCAGACCATCATCCCTACGAGCTGTTTCTGCAACTGGAGGGAATTGAACACCGGACAACCAAGGTACGCAGGCCGCAGAGCAACGGTTTTATCGAGCGACTGCATCGCACACTGCTGGATGAACACTTCCGTATCAAGGGGAGAACGACCTGGTATGAGTCGGTAGAACAGATGCAGACAGACCTGGATAGCTACCTGGAACACTACAACACCCAGCGGCCACATCAGGGCAGGATGATGGAGGGTCAGACCCCCTACAGCATGTTCAAGAAGGGTCTGAAATTGATACCGAAGGAAGTGCGCACTAAAGTAGCGTAAACAAGACACCGGTTTGAGGCCGGTGTCAGGTGATAACTAGATCTGTACAATCTGTGCATCGCTAAAGCGTGATGTTTTCATGTAGAACCTCCTGCGTTCAAGATACGAGAAAATTCTACTTATGAGCACCTCAGTTTTTCGGGGGGATTACCAATGTTGGGAGTGTATCCGAACTCATTTCAAGTGTACGTACTCATCGCTCGGTTGAACAAACCCATAGACCAGCTTGCACACAAGTTTATGTTTTTACATATATTCAACTATCATTGCTTTCAAATATTTCCCTTTAAAACCCCTTGACCTTGCCGCAGTGGTAAGGTTTATTTTTACAGCCTGTAATGTGGACAAAGTAATGCTAAATAAGCGATTGCCTACGAGATTGATAGCTCAGCTAACGCTGGTGCTGTTGCTCGTCTGCAATCTGACATTCTGCGTTTCAGTCTTCACCGCTATGTTCGAAACTCCTGCTGTTATGTCCTCCTGCCACAATCAAGGGGACGAGATGTCGGATGGAAGTGGTAGTGATTGCTCCCTTTCGACTGGACTCGCCGGTTCCTTAGCTCAGTTGGCTGCAGGCCTACCTTGGTTGTTGTCTCCCCTGTTGTTTTGCTTAAGCCTCTTTGCACCGATCCTATGGGGCGGTGCTATTTTTCGTTGGTGTTTCCGTCGCGAAAGAGGCTCACCTCCTCCATCTTGGCCAAGGCTTCACTTGGAGTTATGCGTTCTGCGTAATTGATTTCTCTTTTGCCCCGATAACTGCCAGTTCCGTACTGGCACATCTTCGTTTTCGTGCAAGAGAGTTATTATGTCATCTCACAAGCTTCACCCCTTGAAGGGTATTTTACTGGTCGCAGCTTTGGCTAGTAGCGCAGGTATTGGCTACTGGTTGGCCAGCGGTCGAGTTTCCGCCCCAGTCGAAAAACAACCCCTCTATTGGGTCAATCCCATGGACCCCTCTGACAAACGGCCTGGCCCTGCCAAAGACAACATGGGGATGGATTTCATCCCGGTCTATGAGGAGAGCCAGGCAGGATCACCAGGTACCGTCACCATCAGCCCTGAAATCCAGCAGAACATGGGGGTTCGTCTAACCGAAATCACCCAGGCTCCCTGGCAACAGAGTATCGAGACGGTAGGCTACGTGGGTTACGACGAAGAACGTCTCGAAACTGTCACTTCGCGCATGAGCGGTTGGATTCGCCGCTTACATGTCAAGAGCGAGGGAGAGGCGATCAGCGCCGGAGAACCCCTCTATGACCTTTACTCTCCTGACTTGGTTAATGCTCAAAAGGAGTTCCTGTTAGCGCTTAGCAGCGACAGCCAATCCATCATCCGTGCTGGCGAAAACAAGTTGCTCGCCCTTGATGTACCCCAATCCCAGATCGATCAGATCCGCCGTAGCCGCAAGGTGCAAGAGACTATCCGCATCCATTCTCCACGCAGCGGCTACCTCTACGACCTCAAGGTGCGTGAGGGGCAATACATAGACCCGGCTAACCCGCTAGTCACTATCGCCTCCTTAGGGAAGGTGCGAATAAGCGGGGAAATTCTTCTCGGCTGACTCAGTCATTTCATTTTTTCAGTTTGAGCCGATCTT
>NZ_JAPCIY010000121.1:0-6572 GCF_027707645.1 Aeromonas sp. QDB30
GCGATAAAATTAGATCACAAACGAAGCCTTTTTTATATCTATTTCAATTGGTTGGCGCTAAAGATCCTGTACATGATCTTTTTATAGCAATTCAGAGACCAAATGGTGAGGGATTATGAACTATTTGGTTTTGGACATGTGTATTGCCCCGATCGCCTCGCATATCTGCTCCACCGCGTTGAGGGCGCGGGGGGTGAAGCGGTGCAGTTCATCGGCGTTGATAAGGGCGAGCCGCTGGTGTTTGACGGCGTCCAGCATGGGCCACTGCCGCCAGTGATCCAGCACGGAAGGATCCCAGCCGCCAGCCAGGATGAGCCCGGGATTGGCCTTGATCACCTGCTCCAGCCCGACCTGGGGGTAGGCTGCTCCCGTCGTCGCCATGATGTTGCGTCCGCCGCAGAGGGTGATGGCCTGCCCCGGCCAGGTCGAATTATTGACGCTGGTGAGCGGCGGGTACCAGAGCTGATAGAAGACAGACAGGGGCTTGGGCTCGCCGTAGCGCGCAGCCAGGGCGTCGAGCCGGGTCAGATAGGCGCGGGCTTGCTCGTCGGCCCTGGACGTGAGCCCGAGAAGGTGCCCCAGGCTGCGCATCTCGGTAGCCAGGGAGGCAAAGTCGGTGGGCTCCGAGTAGAAGACGGGAATTCCGAGGCGCTCGACCGGGCCCAGCATGCGGGCCTGGGCGGAGCGCCAGGCCACTACCAGATCCGGCTTCTGGGCCAGCAGCGCCTCGAGGTTGATGCTGCGATAGTTGGCCACCCTGGGGAGGTTGGCCACGTCGGCGGGGTAATCGGAGGCATCGTCGGTGGCGACCACGCGATCCCCGGCGCCGATATCGAACAGCAGTTCCGTCAGATGGGGAGTGAGGCTCACGATGCGCTGCGGCGGGGTGGCCATGGCGCACAGTGAGGTGCCCAGCAGGCAGACAAACAGGCCCAGGGCACGAAGGGAAACGCGATCAGCCATGATTGAGCTCCATCCATGTCAGGAGTAGCGAGAGCCCGAGCCAGCCCCAGCCGGTCAGTTGCAGACGCTGCAGCAGGCGCAGGGGCAGGTTGGCATCGGGTTCGCTCCCCTCATCAAATACCGGAAAGCGCACCAGCTGGCCCTGATAGTAGCGGGGGCCGCCGAGTCGGCTGCCTGTCGCCCGGGCCAGCAGCGCGAGCAGGACCCCCATGGCGGGATGGGGCCAATGCAACGCAGGTCGCACTCTGTTGCCCAGCCCGCGCACCTGGGTCAGGCACAGGGGGAGCGCCAGCAGCAGGATGGCAGGGGCGCAGAAACCCTGATAGAGCGCCGCAGCAGGGCGGCCGAAGTGGACGAACGCGTTCTGCTTGGGGTTCCACGCCAGATGGGTCAACTGGGCGAGCCGCACCAGCAGGGCACCCTGTACCCCGGCCAGGGCGAAGCCCAGCAGGGGGGCGGCCCACTGGCCGACGAGGCGCAGTACGCAGGTCTCGCTCACCGCCTTGTTCAACCCCATCACCGAGAGCTTGCCGGTTTCCCGCTTGAGCCAGGGGGCGACCTGCAGCCTCGCCACGACCAGCGTCTCCTGGGTCGCCAGGGCGCAGCTACCTCGGGCGAGTTCCCGCAAGGGGCGGGATTCGAGCATCAGCAGCAGGAACAGGAGGTCGAACAGGGGTTCGGACAGGGAGAGATTGCGCACCGCCCAGAGACCGGCTGCGCAGGGCACCCAGACCACCAGCAGGGCAAGGAGCCCGGCCTGGCTCTGCTGGCGTGGCGTGCCGTCGGGGCGATAGACCTTCTGGCCGAGGCGGGTGAGCAGAGGCACGGCTGCGCCGGGTCGAAAGCGTGCGGGCCAGGGCAGCAGGGCCTCCAGCAGGGCGGCCCCCACCATGATGGCCGCCGTCGTGGAGGCGAGGGCGGTCATCAGAGCATCCCAGGAGGGGGCGTCGATCACAGCTTGCCGAGCAGCGCGATGATCACTTCGGCGGAGTGTTGACCCGCCACCTCGATGAAGGCATCGAAGGATTCCACCTGCTCCTTGCCGGCGATGTCCGACATGGCCCGTACCACCAGATAGGGCACCTTGAACATGTGGCACACCTGGCCGATGGCGGCCCCTTCCATCTCCACCGCCAGCATCTGCGGGAAGTCGGCACGGGCTTTCGCGATGGCGTCCGGCTTGCACATGAACTGATCGCCGGTGCAGATGAGCCCGATCTTGGTCTGGTGCTTGCCTTGCTCGGCAATGCAGGCTTGTGCCAGGGCGATGAGTTTTTCGTCGCAGGGGAAGGCGGCGGGCTGCTGGGCCATCTGGCCCATCTCGTAACCGAAGGCGGTCACGTCCACGTCGTGGAAGCGCATCTCGCTCGCGATGACCACGTCACCGATGTGCAGATCCTGGGCGAAGCCGCCGGCGGAACCGGTGTTGATGACGCAATCGGGAGCGAACTTCTCCAGCAGCAGGCTGGTGGCGACGCTGGCGGCGACCTTGCCGATGCCGGAGCGGGTCAGGATAACCTCTTTACCGGCCAGCTTGCCCTGATAGAACTCGCAGCCGCCCAGTTGCAGGGTGGTGGGCTCGCTCAGCTGGCTGCGCAGCAGGGCCACTTCCTGCTCCATGGCGCCGATAATACCTACTTTCATCATCTACCTCGTCTCGATGGCCGCTGGGCCGAAAAAGTTGGCGTGGATGATAGCAAAACTTGGCGGTGGCGCCGAGCATTGCGATGGCGCGGATGGGGGTCAGGGGTAGCGTCTGGCCAGGGCGGCCAGTTCACCACTGTCTGCGAGCTGTTGCAGGGTGTTGGCGAACAGGGTCAGGCGCTCTGGGGCACTGTGGCGATGGAACAGGATGTAGAAGGGAGTCTCTTCCATCACGGTGGGGAGGATGCGGATCTTGTCGGCCAGACCCTGTTCGCGCAAGTCGGACTCAAACCCCGGGGAGCGGTAGTAGACGAAACGGCCGCGCTTCATCAACAACTTCTCGTAGTTGGCTTGGTTGCTGATCCCGCCGCTGTCGATGATGAGGCCGCCGATGTTCTGGAGCCGGGCGATGGCGCCGCTGCCATGGTTGATGAGGATGATGCCCCCCTGGCCGAGGGCCCTGACATCCTGCCAGCTGCGTATCTCGACGGGATCGTCACGGCGCACCGCCAGGTGGTAGCGCACCGTGAAGATGGCGGGGGTCAGGACGATGAAGTGATCCCGCCTGGCCGGGCTCTCCCCCACGCCGCAGATGAAGTCCAGCTGGCCGTGCTGCACCTTCTTTTCCAGCCGTCGCAGCGGCAGGAAGCGCTGATCTCCCTCAATGCGAAGGGCAGGCTCCCTCGCTTCCATGAGCCGGAAGAGATCGACGCAGATCCCGCCGACATGCCCGTCGGGGAGCGTCACGTACTTGGGGGACGACGCCTGTTGTGCGGCCGTATGAAAGACCTCGGTGGCGCCAATGGCCCTGGCGGTGAGAACAAGCAGGCACAGCAGCAGGATTATCCTGAGGGTCATCCGGGCAGGCTTCCGATGGGATTCAGGCGCCGTACATCAACCAGTCAAAGGGCGCCGGGGGCTCAACATTAGGCGATTTCCCCTTCTTATTTCAAGGGGTTCGCGCTGTCGTCACCGGGCGCACGGGGCTTGAGGGGGGTGATCAGCCGAGTGCGGTGTCGAGGGTCATCATCAGGGCGAAGCCTACCATCAGGCCCAGGGTGGCGTGGGTCTGGTGGCCGTTGCGATGGGTTTCCGGGATCACTTCGTGGGAGACCACAAACAGCATGGCACCAGCCGCGAGCCCGAGGCCGATGGGGTAGGCGATGGCCATGCCGCTGGCGAGTCCGACCCCGAGCAGGGCGCCGAGCGGTTCCAGCAGGCCGCTGCCGATGGCGACCAGCACGGCCACCGGCGGGCGAAAACCGGCTGCGCACATGGCCAGCGCCACCGCCAGCCCTTCGGGAATGTCCTGCAGGGCAATGGCGGTCGTGAGGGGCAGTCCCACCGTCATGTCCCCCTGGGAGAAGCTGACCCCGATGGCCATGCCTTCGGGCAGGTTGTGCAGGGCGATGGCGAAGACGAACAGCCAGACCCGTGAGCAGCTCTCATGGCCGGGACCACAGGGGCCGGTTTTGTCGTGTTCGTGAGGGGTGAATTGATCCAGTCCCAGCATCAGCAGCACCCCGAGGGTCATGCCGGCCACCACCACGGCGGCGGCGAGGAAGCCGTCACCCGTGATCCCCTCGGCGGCCTCGAGCCCCGGCAGCAGCAGGGAGAAGGCGCTCGCCGCCAGCATCATGCCGGCGGCGAACCCCAGCATGGCATCCTCCACCCGTTGGGGAACGGCGCGCAGGAACAGGGCTGGCAGGGCGCCCAGCGCCGTGGCGGCAAAACCCGCAGCGCCGCCAATGAGGCCATAGCGTACCCCGGGCGTTATCTCCCCTGCGGCCAGCATGACGAGACTCTGCACCAGGAGCAGCAGCACGGCGACCAGGGCGAGCAGCAGCCCCAGGGCGATGAGGGGGCGATCCGCTATCTGCTCGCGCAGTTGGACAGACCAGGAAGGGGAGAGGGTCGATACGTTGTCCATAGGGCCTCTGAAGACAGGAATGGGGAGAGACGAGCGGCCATTACATAACCTGGCCCCTGCTTTGTCCATGACGGCGGACCGATTGTGGCAATCGGCTCAAGTTTTGCGTCGAGCTGGTCGCTCCTGTGCTGGCAGCCTCGTGGCGGGCACAAGGCCCGGCATGGGGCGAGCGGGAAGCAAGGGATCCCCTCTCTTCGCTCCCATCGTCATTTCCCGTCAGGAGTCTCGGGTCACCGCTTACACGGATGTGATCATTGTGTCACTGCACAACTGCAGTCGAGGATCACCAGCCAACATGTCTTACAAGCACCTCTCCATCGGCAAGAAGATTGCCGCCGTCTTTGCGGTCATTGCCGTCATCAGCGCCGTCTTCGGCCTGTTTCTCGCCACCGAACTGCGGGACATTCGGGATCGGGTATTGAACTTCACCGACTCCACCCTGCCAAGCGTGCTCTCGGTGGACAACCTGCTCTACGACGTCTCCTATGTGCGCCGTGCCCAGTTTGCCCTGCTGATGGTGGAAGATGCCGTCGACAGGCAGGTTCGCCGCGCCCGCATCCAGGAGAGCCTGGGCAAGGTGCAGCAGGTCATGGATGCCTACGAGGCAACCGTGGGGGCCGAGCATGAACGTCAGGCCTTCAACCGCGTCAAGCAGCAGTGGCTGCAATATCTGGGGGCCGTCAACCAGGTGGATGCCCTGTTGTTCCAGGGCAGCAGGGATGAGGCCAGGGAGGCGCTGTTTCGCTCGAACGGGCTCTACACCGAGCTGGAGCTGGCGGTGCGTGCCCTGGTGAAGGTGAATCTTGGCTTTGTGGAAGAGAACCGTGGCAGCCTGCTTGGCAGCGTCACCATGGTGATGACCTTTGCCGTGGTGAGCATCGCGACCCTGCTGATCTTCATGGGGGTCATGACCTGGTTCCTTACCCGCCAGATCTGCCTGCCCCTGCAAGCCGTGGTGGCCCAGGCCAATGCCATCGCCCTGGGGGATCTGACCCATCGGCTGGATCGCCAGCACATCGGGCAGGACGAACTGGGGATGCTGGCCAGCGCCTCCCTCAAGATGCAGGACAACCTGCGTGGGCTCATCGAGGAGGTGGCCGCCGCCGTGACCCAGCTGGGGGCCGCCATCGAGGAGGTGAGCGCGGTCTCCGAGCAATCATCCCAGGGGATCCAGAGCCAGCAGCAGGAGATAGCCCAGGTCGCCACCGCCATGGCCCAGATGAAGGCGACGGTAGCGGATGTGGCGGGCAACACCGAGGTGGCCTCGGAGTCGGCAAGCTCCGCCAATGCCCTGGCTCGTCGCGGCAGTCAGGATGTGCAGGGGGCACTGGATGCCATCACCCGGGTGGCCAGTGAGATGGAGCAGGCGGGTAACCTGGTGAGTGAACTGGAGAAAGAGTCTGCCCAGATCAACCTGGTGGTGGATGTCATTCGCGGCATTGCCGACCAGACCAACCTGCTGGCACTCAATGCCGCCATCGAGGCGGCCCGTGCCGGTGAGCAGGGGCGCGGCTTTGCGGTGGTGGCCGACGAGGTGCGCACCCTGGCGGGGCGTACCCAGGCCTCCACCGGCGAAATCGTCGCCATCATCGAGACCCTGCAGGCTCGTGCCAACCGGGCGAAGTCGGTGACCGGCCAGAGTTGCGAGATGATCCGCCAGTGCGTGAGCCAGAGCGAACGCACCAGCGTGGGCATTCGTCAGATTGAAGAGGCGGTGGCCCAGATAGCCGACATGGCGATCCAGATTGCCAGTGCCTGTGGCGAGCAGGATGCGGTCTCCGATGAACTGGGCCGCAACGTGGCGCGCATCAACGACTCCTCCAACGAGGTCGCGACCGGCGCGGATCACACCGCCAAAGCCTGTCTGGAGCTGAGCCAGCTGGCGGCGGGTCTGCGCCAGAGCATGGGGCGCTTCCGCCTGGCCTGACGGTGGTTGCAGCCAATAAAAACGGGGCCCTGGGCCCTAATGCCAGTCAGTTAAGCCTGACTGGCATTGTTTTTACTAGGTTTTCTCGTCGCATACTTCTGTGGTTTG
>NZ_JAPCIY010000122.1:0-6520 GCF_027707645.1 Aeromonas sp. QDB30
TGGTTTGATGCCGGAGATGATCCTGGCAATGGTGTCATGGACAGGAATGCCGTTTTTAAACAGTCCCTTGGATTGAAACCAGGGAAGATGAACCTCGCCGAAATCCTCAATATCTTCCCAGCCCTCAGCCCCGCCGATCACGGCACAGACGGTGAGAAACAGGACATCGTAGAAGGGATAATAAATCTTGGCATGCTGGCGAGGGTCGTGAATATTGTCGAAGAACTGAGCGAAAACGGCATCAATAGACATGAGAGCACTCCTGAAAAGGAGCATGAGATCACAGCCGGATCACCAGGTCAAATTTCAGGGTGAGGATGTGAGCAAATTGTTAACTATGGAAATCATGGAAATTATCATTTTTTGGATTTCATGCGCATTTTTTGAGCTGAAATGACGTGCAGTGACGATTAAAAAGTGTGAAGGCGATCCTGACTATAAAGTTAACTGCATATCACAGGCCTATAAGTATTTGTTTTGTAGGCAAAAAACTATTTTTAATTTTTAACAAAATGTTCACGATCTCGCCCTGGATCATGGATACCTGCTGTGACAGAATGAAATAGCGGCGGTGGATCCTCATCTGTACGCCTGAGCGGCCCGTCTCTTTTTCATGCTGATGCATGACGCCCACCGCCTATTAATTTATCCCCTCTATTTATGGTCTGTTTGACACCGCTCTTCTGCGATATATCCGCACGATGCCGGACAACGTGCGGATGAGGCAGACACGGATTGGTGGCAAACAAATAAACCGAATGCTAGATGACGGGTTGTCCGAGTTCAGACTGAACGGTGTGTGCGTATTTTCTCCGGGTGCGGCGACGGGCCTGGACCGCCTCTGCCAGCATGGCAAGCAGGTGTTCACTCTCTTCCCAGCAGAGGCAGGCATCGGTCACTGACAGACCGTATTGCAGCTCACCCAGAGGAGCCGGTTTCTGGTTTCCTCCCAGCAAGAAGCTCTCGACCATGACGGCGGCGATGGCTTGGCTCCCTTCGCTCAGCTGGCGACAGAGCTCTTTGGCGACCTTCAGCTGGTTCGTGTGCAGCTTCTGGCTGTTGCCATGGCTGCAATCCACCATCAGGCGAGGGGGGAGCCCCTGACGGGTGAGGCGGTCTGCTGCCTCCGCCACATCGCTCTGGTGGTAGTTGGGCAGGGTGCCGCCACGCAGAATGATATGGCCGTCGGGATTGCCTTCGCTCTTGATCACCACCATGCCGCCCTGGCTGCCGGGGGCGGTGAAGAGATGGGAGGCGGTACTGGCCTGGATGGCATCGATGGCGACCCGGATATTGCCGTCCGTACCGTTCTTGAATCCCACGGGGCAGGGCAGTGCGGAGGCCAATTGCCGGTGGACCTGAGACTCCGTGGTGCGTGCCCCGATGGCGCCCCAGCTGACGAGATCGGCGAGATAGAGAAAGCTGGTGGTGTCGAGGAATTCGGTGGCGGTGGCGAGCCCCAGCCCATTGATGTCGAGCAGCACTTGGCGTGCCAGATGCAATCCCCGATTGATGTCGTTGCTGCCGTCCAGGTGCGGATCGAAGACCAGCCCCTTCCAGCCCACCGTGGTGCGCGGCTTTTCAAAATAGGCGCGCATGACTATCTGAAGGCTGTCTTCATAGGCGGTGGCGAGTCGTGCCAGCCGTCCGGCATAGTCCAGGGCCGCGACGGGATCATGGATGGAGCAGGGGCCAATCACGACCAGCAGGCGATCGTCTTCACCTGCCAGGATCCGGCGTGCCTGATGGCGCTGGTTGTCGATGTGCCGGGCCATGTCGACCGGACAGGGGTGCTGCGCCAGCAGCTCGGCAGGGGTGGGGAGCGCCTCTATGGCGAAGGCGCGCATGACCGAATTCAAAACTGCCATCTGGAGTTACCTTGCTGTGCATGTGTGCGATGGGGAACCCGTATGCGCCATCCCGTTGGGAGCAGACAGGTTCACGGCTCATCGCATTTATTGAGAATGATTGTCATTATCTTGGTGTTTATCTCAAATGCAAGCGCAATGAAATCGTCAGGCGAAGATGGGGGGGAGAGGGAACGATGGCGGGGGAACTGCAGCAAAAGCAGGCCGCTTCCCCGAGGGAAGAAGCCCGCCAGTCACAAGATAAAGAGGGGGTCAGCTGTCCATCACGGCGTGCCTGTCCTGGTGGTAGGCGTCTTCATCCTTGCCGCTGCGCCAGTAGGGGACTGCGTAGACCCGCTGGCGCTCGGCATTCAGGGTGCGTCTGACGTGGCGGCGCAGCGGCACGACCAGGCTCTCTTCCCCGCCAAACCAGAAATAGCTTCCCTCTGCGACCATGGGCTGGGCGGTGAAATGCGCCACCAGGGTCGCGGCCTGTTCCGGATTGCCCACGAACCAGCGCAGGTCGACGCCGGCCGGCAGCGACAGATCCTGCACGTCGTCCTGATGGGGGACCAGCAGGGCGATATGGCCGCGGGCATGGGCCGGCATCACCTCCACCATGGCGCTGATGGCGGGCAGGGCGGTGAGATCCCCCGCCATGTAATAGTGCTCGGCCATTTGCAGCATGGGGTCGGGACCGCCCGGGCCCGAGATGGCGAGCCTGTCACCCGGTTTGGCGTGCAGGGCGAAACGACTGGCGGGGCCGGCCTCGCCGTGCAGGGCGAAGTCGATGTCGAGCTCCAGCGCCTCCCGGCGAAACGCGCGTATGGTGAAGGTGCGAATGACGGGTTTCTGGGCGGGATCGAGCCAGCGGGGCCCCTTGTCGGTGGGGGTGGGCAACACTATCTCGCGCTGACCCGGTCGGGGCAGCATGATCTTGACATGAGCACCGCCACAGCTGAAGGGGTAGTCCACAAGCTCGGGGCTGGTCAGGCAGATTCGGCGCAGGTGCGGGCTCACATCCTGAACATGCTTGACGGTGAGCAGGCGGGGGCGATTGGCCGGGGCGGGTTGAGACATGGGCATACTCCTGGCTGATGATGGCGCCCATTCTTGATGAAATGAAAACTATTATCAATTGGTTTGTGGGCAGAATGGGTCGCGATTGACCTCCTCGGGATGTCCATCGCGATACCACACTCTCTGCCTGGGTCAGGTTCGATCGCTTCCCCCCAGCGCCCGATAGATGCCTGCCATGTTGTTGAGCTGGGTCTGCTGCTGTGCCAGCAGGGCGAGCTCGGCATCCCACAGGCGGTTCTGCTCATCCAGCCAGGGTTGCACCCCAGTGGCACCGGCCAGAAAACGGGCGCCTGCCAGCCTCTCGGCCTCCCGGGCATAGGCCCTCTGCTGCTCCAGATAGCGCAGCCGCTGATCCCCTTGCTGACGGGCGGCCAGGCCATCCTCCACTTCCAGCAGCGCAGTATAGAGCTGCTTGCGAAACTCGGTTTCGGCAATCTGGTAGTCGATGTCGGTGCTGGCGATGGAGAGCCGGGTCTTGTTGTACTCGAGGAAAGGGAGCGCCAGCGTGGCGCCCAGGGTGCCGACCGGATTTTGCAGCACCTGGGTCAGGGTATCCGAGGTGGTGCTGGCACCGCCGGTCAGGCTCAGGGTGGGATAAAAGCCGGTGCGGATCTCGTCTCCCCTCGCAAGGGTCTTGCGCAGCCTGAGTTCGGCGGCGCGCACATCGGGCCGCCGGGCCAGCACATCGGCGGGGATGCCAGCCGCCAGGGACGGGATCGGGCCCATGATCAGGGCGTCGGGAGCGTCAGCGAGCGGCCCGCTGCTGCGGCCCAGCAGCAGGCGAAGAGCATTGCCCGCCTGTGCCCGTTGCTGGGTGAGGGTGGCGAGCTCCGCCTGCTTGCCCGCCTTCTGCTGGCTGGCCTGTACCAGATCGAGTCGGGTCACGGCGCCCGCCTCGTATTTGGCGCGGGTCAGGCGTTCAATGCGCTCCAGATTGGCCAGTTGCTGGGTGCCCAGGGTAATGGCCGAGCCGAGGTAGGCCAGTTGCCAGTATTGCTCCAGGGTCTTGCCGATGAGCAGCAACCGGGTGGCGGCCAGATCCTGTTTGCTGGCCTGTGCCTCCCAGCTCGCCTGATCCCTTGCCGCGGCCAGTCTGCCCCAGAGATCCACTTCGTAGCTGAGGTTGAGAGAGGGGCCCAGGTTGCTGTTGGCGCTGCCATCTTTCATGTTCTTGGTGCCGCTGGCCCCGAGATTGGCGCTGACCGAGGGGGTGAGGTTGGTGTCAGCCCGATCGGCGCCGAGCAGGGCATTCTTGAGCTTGAGCCCGGCCACCCGCATGTCCGGGTTGGCGGCCAGCACCGCCTCGACCAGGCGATCGAGCGCAGGATCCTGGAATCCCTGCCACCAGGGGCCTGCCTGCTGCACGGTGAGGCCCCGGCTCTCCTGCTGCCATGCTGGCGCCACGTCGAGATCGGGTCTGTGATAGGTGCTCTGCTGGCTGCAGGCACCGAGGCTGGCGGTGAGCATCAGGCTTAGCCCGAGCCTTGATAGGTTGTGCATCGTCATTCCCTCGCCAGTGCCTCCACCGGATCGAGCCTGGCCGCATTGCGGGCGGGCAGGTAACCAAACAGGATCCCGATGAGTGAGGAGCACCCGAAGGCCATCAGGATGGAGAAGAGCGAGAAGCGCATCTGGAAGCTTTCCACGAGCAGGGAGAAGAGAGCGCCGATGAGCAGGGCGAGGCCGATACCGAGCAGCCCCCCCAGCAGGCTGACCATCACCGCCTCGATGAGGAACTGCTGCAATATGTCGGACTGGCGGGCGCCTACGGCGATGCGGATCCCTATCTCCCGGGTGCGCTCCACCACCGAGACCAGCATGATGTTCATCACTCCGACGCCGCCGACGATGAGGGAGATCACCGCGATGGCGGAGACCAGCAGTGTCAGGGTGGCGGTGGTCTTCTCCACCGATTTGACGATGCTGTCGCTGCTGAAGGTGAAGAAGTCCTTCACGCCGTGGCGCTGGGTCAGCAGGGCGACTGCCGCCTGCTCGGCCAGGGCGGGCTGGACGCCGTCCTTGACCCGGATGGTGATCTGGGTGAAGTGCTGCTGGGAGAGGAGACGGCTCATTACGGCGCTGTAGGGGAGCCAGACATTGACCGACTGGCTGCTGCGGCCAAAGCCGGTCTCCTGGGTGACCACCCCCACGATGCGCACCGGCAGGGTGCCGACCAGCACCACCTGGCCGACCGGGTCCACCTTGCCGAGCAGGCTCTCTATGGTCTTGCCATCCACCACGGCGACTGCCGTCCGGTTTCGAATGTCCCGCTCATCGAGCAGGCGCCCCTGGGTGAGCGTCATCCCCTTGACCCGGAAAAAGTCGTTGCCGACCCCGATCACGCTGCCGCTGCTGGTCTTGTTGCGATAGCGAAGCTGGCCCGACGTCGCTATCTGGGGGCTGGCCCCCTCCAGATAGGGCTGGCCGAGCAGCGCGTCGAGATCCCGCTCGTTCAGGGTCTGGATGCTGGCGGCCTTCTCGTCTCCCCAGTCCTTGCCGGGGAAGATGTCGATGGTGTTGGTGCCCATGGCGTTGATGTCGTCGATCACCTTGGCGCGCGCCCCCTGACCCAGCGCCACCACGCTGACCACGGCGGCGATGCCGATGATGATGCCGAGCATGGTGAGGAAGGTGCGCATGCGATGGGCCAACATGGTGTGCAGGGCCATGCGCCCCGCCTCCCGGTAGCGATCCCAGCCCCGGCTTGCGGTGCGGACGGCGGCGCCTGTGCCCTGTGCATCTTGCCCGACAGGGGGAGGGGCCAGCTGGCTGCCATCACCTGGCAGCGGGTGGGCCGGCGCCCCGGATGGGGAGGATGAGGGTGCGTTGTCATCGGTCGCCCGATGGCTGCTGTCCTCCACTACCCGCCCGTCACGCAGGGTGATGATGCGATCCGCATGGCTTGCCACCGCCATGTCGTGGGTCACCAGAATGATGGTGTGGCCCTGGGCGTGCAGCTCCTTGAGGATGGTCATCACCTCTTTGCCGCTCTGGCTGTCGAGAGCGCCGGTGGGTTCGTCCGCCAGGATCACCTCGCCGCCGTTGGCGAGCGCCCGGGCAATACTGACCCGCTGCTGCTGACCGCCGGAGAGCTGGCCGGGTCTGTGGTGGCTGCGATCCTGCAGTCCCAGGCGGGTCAGCAAGGTGCGGGCACGGGCCTGGCGATCAAGGTGGGCGGTGCCGGCATAGATGGCGGGGATCTCCACGTTGGCGGCCGCATCCAGATGGGGCAGCAGGTGATAGCGCTGGAAGATGAAGCCGAAGTGGTGGCAGCGCAGCCGTGCCAGGGAGAGGGCATCCAGGGTCGCGGTATCCTGGCCGCGAAACAGATACTGGCCGCCGCTCGGGCGATCGAGGCAGCCCAGCAGGTTCATCAGGGTCGATTTGCCGGAGCCGGAGGCGCCGACGATGGCCACCATCTCCCCGGCATCGATGGCGAGATCCAGCGGGTGCAGCACGGTCACTTCGTGCTCTCCGCTCTGGTAGCGCCGCTCGATGCCCTTGAGACGGATCAGGGTAAGCGCCGTTAAATCGACGTACTTGCCCTAACGGTATTGCGCCACTTTTTTTGAAATCGGCTCCAACGCCACATT
>NZ_JAPCIY010000123.1:0-6447 GCF_027707645.1 Aeromonas sp. QDB30
GACTCATGATGAACCCTGTTCCATGGCTCCAGATGACAAACATGATCTCATATCAGGGACTTGTTCGCACCTTCCCTAGTTATTAGCACACAAAATGATTGACTTATGCCGCGGGGAAAACTAACAAGTTGTCATTCCGACATAGGACGAGCGACTGACTGACGATTTATTAGAAGTGGTGTATATATACGAGAGTGCTCGGGTGAAGACTCCCCACGAATCAAGGCAAGTGATAACCTTGTGGCCTGAGCTGCCATCAACTCAATAGGGTAACGCATAGTCGTTAGTTTAGGACGCAAATATCGAGCATAGATAATGTCATCAAAGCCTATCACGGACACTTCTTCCGGAACTTTGACTCCATTATCAGCCAGTACAGAGAGGGCGCCTGCCGCCATAGCATCATTGTAGGTTACTATAGCTGTAAGCTTTGCTCCTTTGGCGAGTAGGTTCAGCGTCGCCTGCTCCCCCCCTTCTTCATTTGGTTGGGCAAATTCAATCAACTCATCACTTGGAGCAATCCCTGCGCATATCAATGCATCCCGATAACCATTCAAGCGTGACTCTGCATCCTCGATAGGTCGATTTGAACCCAGATAAGCAATTTTGACATGTCCCTGCGCCAATACATGCCGAGTGGCTAACGTGGTTCCTTGCTGGTTATTCAATGCGATACAACGCACCTGAAGAGCTGGAATGTAACGATTAATCAATACCAAACCAGGAATGCGCTCAGCATATTGCAGCAATTCGTCATCAGATAATGCCTTGCTATGTACAACAAGCCCTTCACAACGGCGAGCAATCAACAACTCTATTGCTTCCCGTTCAGCGTCTGCTGTATGTCGTCCATTTCCCATCAACAAATGCAGCCCCTGCTCCGTAGTAACAGTGCCTACACCTTTCACCAATGCCCCAAAGAAGGGATCCGCCACGTCCCCAACAACAACACCAAAGGTATCACAACACTGGTTAGCTAGGGCCCTGGCATTTGCATTAGGAGTGTAACCAAGCTCAGTTATTGCTCTCTGCACTGCGACCCGGGACGCTGCGCTGGCTTTTGGCGAATTGTTCATCACTCGTGAGACCGTTGCCACCGATACATTGGCTAACCGAGCGACGTCCTTGATGGTACTCATACTGTTTTCACTCATTTTCACATTATAGTTAAACACTATTATACCCTTGAAAGTAATTGAAAAAATAGAGAAAAATGATCTTGCAATGTAGTCTCACACTAAATTAGTGTAACCGCTTACACTGATTTGTAGATGAGCTCACAGTTTACGTCGAGGCCTCTCGTTTAGACTGTTACCAATGTTTTTATATGGAGAGCAAGATGAATGTTCTAGTCACCGGCGGTTGCGGATATATCGGCAGCCACACCTGTCTGGCCCTGCAAGCGGCAGGCATGAATCCCGTGGTGGTCGACAACCTCGGCAACAGCAAGCGCAGCGTGCTGGCCCGAGTCGCCGCCATCAGCGGCCAGCAACCCCAGTTCTATCAAGGGGATATTCGCGATGCCGCCCTGCTGGAGCGGATCTTCGCCGAGCAACAGATCGATGCAGTGATCCACTTTGCCGCCCTCAAAGCGGTCGGTGAATCGACCCGCATTCCACTGGATTACTACGAAAACAACCTCGGCGGCACCCTCACCCTGCTGCAGGCGATGAAGCGGGCCAATGTGCACAATCTGGTGTTCAGCTCCTCGGCCACCGTCTACGGCGATCCCGCTAGCCTGCCGATCCGCGAGGATTTCCCTCGCTGCGCCACCAACCCCTACGGGCGATCCAAGCTGCTCATCGAGGAGATCCTCGAAGATCTGCAGCTGGCCGAGCCCCACTGGAGCATGACCCTGCTGCGCTACTTCAATCCGGTCGGCGCCCACGACTCGGGCACTATGGGTGAAGACCCGCAAGGGATCCCCAACAATCTGATGCCCTATATCACCCAGGTGGCCATCGGCCGTCGCGACTGCCTGTCGGTCTTTGGAAACGATTACCCCACGCCGGACGGCACCGGCGTGCGCGACTACATCCACGTGATGGATCTCGCCGAGGGGCACGTCAAGGCACTGCAACACTGCGCCGGCAAGGGTGGTGTACACACCTACAACCTGGGCACCGGCCAGGGCCAGAGTGTGTTGCAGCTGGTCACCGCTTTCTCTGCCGCCTGTGGCAAGCCGCTGCCATTTCGCATCGAACCGCGCCGCCCGGGCGATATCTCCGCCTGCTGGGCCGATCCGGCCAAGGCGCAGCGTGAGCTGGGCTGGCAGGCGACCCGGGACATAGACGCTATGTGCGCCGACAGCTGGCGCTGGCAATCCGCCAATCCGAACGGTTACGAAGAGTAGGTCTGCCTGCTCCCCGGTAATAAACGACTTTATTTTTCAATACATTATTCAGGAGAGATGATGTTCAACCCCGTCGATCATCCCCATCGCCGCTTCAACCCGCTGACCGGCCAGTATGTGCTGGTCTCCCCCCACCGGGCCAAACGCCCCTGGCAGGGACAGGTGGAGAAGGTGAGTCAGGCCCCCAAGCAAGCCCACGATCCCGACTGCTTCCTCTGCGCGGGCAACACCCGGGTCACTGGCGACATCAACCCCGACTACAAGAGCACTTTTGTCTTTACCAACGACTTCGCCGCCCTGATGCAGGATACCCCGGCCGCCGATAGCGCCAGCGATCCCCTGCTGAAGCTGGAAGCCGCCCGCGGCACCAGCCGGGTCATCTGCTTCTCGCCGGACCACGGCAAGACCCTGCCCGAGCTGCCGCTGCCCGCCATCGAGGGGGTGATCACCACCTGGATGGATCAGGTCGCCGAGCTGTCGGCCCAGTGGCAGTGGGTGCAGGTCTTTGAAAACAAAGGGGCAGTCATGGGCTGCTCCAACCCTCACCCCCACGGCCAGATCTGGGGCAGCGACTTCCTGCCCAACGAGATCGCCCGCGAAGAGCAGCACCAGCGTGACTGGCTGGCCGAGCATGGCCGCCCCATGCTGCTGGAGTATGTGGAGCGGGAGTTGGCGGATCGCTCGCGCATCGTGGTGGAGACCGAGCACTGGCTCGCCGTGGTTCCCTTCTGGGCCGCCTGGCCGTTCGAAACCCTGCTGCTGCCCAAGGCGCACGTCCCCTCCATGCTCAACCTGACCAAGGCCCAGCAACAGGATCTGGCAGTGGCGCTCAAGGAGCTCACCAGCCGCTACGATAATCTGTTCGAGTGCAGCTTCCCCTACTCCATGGGCTGGCACTTTGCACCGCCCAAATCGGATTGCCCCGAGGCGTGGCAACTGCATGCCCACTTCTATCCGCCACTGCTGCGTTCCGCCACCGTGCGCAAATTCATGGTCGGCTTCGAGATGCTGGCCGAAACCCAGCGCGACCTTACCCCCGAGCAGGCTGCCGAGCGGCTGCGCGCTCTGAGCCCCATTCACTACACCCAGACCAGCCACACCAATGAGGAGGCCCTATGACCCCCAACCAACGTGTCAGCACCGTTTTTGCCGAGCAATTTGCCAAAGCGCCCGATCTGCTGGTGCGCGCCCCCGGCCGCGTCAACCTCATCGGTGAACATACCGACTACAACGACGGCTTCGTGCTGCCCTGCGCCATCGACTACGAGACCTGCGTTGCCATCGGCCTGCGCGATGACCGGCAAGTACAGGTGATCGCCGCCGACTACGACAATCAGCGCGACCAGTTCGACCTCGACCAGCCCATCGAGCACCACCCCAGCCAGCGCTGGAGCGACTACATCCGCGGCGTGGTGAAATATCTGCAGGAGCGCGGCTATACCCTGCGCGGCCTCGATCTGGTGGTCTCCGGCAACGTGCCGCAGGGGGCGGGACTCTCCTCCTCCGCCTCGCTGGAAGTGGCGATCGGTCAGGCCTTCAAAGAGGCGCTGGGGCTCGACATCAGTCAGGCCGAGATCGCCCTCAATGGCCAGCAGGCGGAGAACAAGTTCGTCGGCTGCAACTGCGGCATCATGGATCAGATGATCTCCGCCAGCGGCAAAACCGATCATTCCCTGCTGCTCGACTGCCGCTCGCTGGAGACTCGCCTCATCCCCATGCCGGCGGATCTGGCGGTGCTGATCGTCAACTCCAATGTGCGCCGCGGTCTGGTGGACAGCGAATACAACACCCGTCGCCAGCAGTGCGAAGAGGCCGCCCGTCACTACGGGGTCAAGGCGCTGCGCGACCTCGATCTGGCCGGACTGGAAGCGGGCAAAGCCGGGCTGGATGAGGCCTGCTATCGCCGTGCCCGCCACATCGTCGGTGAAAACGCCCGCACCCTGGCGGCCGCCGATGCGCTGGCGAGCCACGATCTGACCCGCCTCGGCGAGCTGATGGCCGAGTCGCACGCCGCCATGCGCGATGACTTCGAGATCACAGTGCCCGCCATCGACGGTCTGGTGGAGATCATCAAGGCCAGGATCGGCACAGATGGCGGCGTGCGGATGACCGGCGGCGGCTTCGGCGGCTGCGTGGTCGCCCTGCTGCGCCCGGAGAAAGTGGCCGAGGTGATCGCAGCAGTCGAAGCCGAGTATCCGACAGTCTCTGGCTTAAAGGCTGATTGTTATGTTTGTCGGTCAACTGATGGTGCTTGTAGAAATTAAATAAAACTAGGAACTCAAAAATGAAAAAGACCAAAATTGTCTGCACCATCGGTCCGAAGACCGAATCCAAAGAAATGCTGGCCAAAATGCTGGACGCCGGCATGAACGTCATGCGCCTGAACTTCTCCCACGGTGACTACGCCGAGCACGGCAGCCGCATCAGCAACCTGCGCGCTGTAATGGCCGAGACCGGCAAGCACGCAGCTATCCTGCTGGACACCAAGGGTCCGGAAATCCGTACCATGAAGCTGGAAGGCGGCAACGACGTCGCGCTGGTCGCTGGCCAGACTTTCACCTTCACCACCGACCAGACCGTGGTTGGCAACAAAGACAAAGTGGCGGTGACCTATGCAGGTTTCGCCAACGATCTGCGCGTCGGCAACCGCATCCTGGTTGATGACGGCCTGATCGGTCTGGACGTCATCGAAATCACCGGGCGCGAAGTTATCTGTAAAGTGCTGAACAACGGTGACCTGGGCGAGAACAAAGGCGTTAACCTGCCGGGCGTCTCCATCAAGCTGCCGGCCCTGGCCGAGAAAGACAAGCGCGACCTGATCTTCGGTTGCGAGCAAGGCGTTGATTTCGTTGCTGCTTCTTTCATCCGTAAGAAAGAAGACGTTCTGGAAATCCGTGAGCACCTGAAAGCCCACGGTGGCGAGAACATCCAGATCATCTCCAAGATCGAAAACCAGGAAGGTCTGGACAACTTCGACGAGATCCTGGCTGTTTCCGACGGCATCATGGTTGCTCGTGGCGACATGGGTGTAGAGATCCCGGTTGAAGAAGTTATCTTCGCCCAGAAGATGATCATCGCCAAGTGCAACAAAGCCCGCAAAGTGGTTATCACTGCCACCCAGATGCTGGACTCCATGATCAAGAACCCGCGTCCGACCCGCGCCGAAGCTGGTGACGTGGCCAACGCCATCCTGGACGGTACCGACGCAGTGATGCTGTCCGGTGAATCCGCCAAGGGTAAGTACCCGCTGGAAGCCGTGACCATCATGGCCACCATCTGCGAGCGTACCGATGCCGTGATGCCGTCCAACCTGTCTGCTGCCAACGACAGCAACAAGCTGCGCATCACCGAAGCCGTATGTAAAGGCGCCGTAGAGACCTCCGAGAAGCTGGACGCCCCGCTGATCGTGGTTGCTACCGAAGGCGGCAAGTCTGCCAAGGCCATTCGCAAGTACTTCCCGAAAGCCTGGATCCTGGCGATCACCACCAACAAGAAAACTGCTGCCCAGCTGGTGCTGACCAAGGGTGTGGTTGCTCACGTGGTTGACAGCATCGCCTCTACCGACGATTTCTATCGCATCGGTAAAGAAGCCGCGCTGGAAATCGGCATGGGTCTGAAAGGTGACGTGGTTGTGATGGTCTCCGGTGCTCTGGTACCGAGCGGCACCACCAACACCGCTTCTGTTCACGTTCTGTAACGATTGCCTAGCAAACTTTAGGCTACTGGCGTCATCGCTTTTGCGTGCGATGACCGGACATCAAGCCACACGGGAAGAAGGTATCGTTGAGGTTGACGAGACCTTCTCCCTTGACTCTTTAGAGGGACAACGGGGACTATCACATTCGGCACAACATCGTGGTGGTCAAGGTCGAACTCATGGAACCGGGCGGGTTGCATCACATTAATGGTGGTCCTTGGCGCTTGCAAGCCACCACGCAGATTTACTGTTGAAAACGCTGAATGCCAAGACGTTGATAGCAGTCTTGACATCTCTGCTCTCACCGAATCCAGTCGTGTCTCATGTACAGGATCTTTAGCAGCAACCAATTGAAATAGATATAAAAATGGCTTCGATTGTGATCTGATTTTATCGC
>NZ_JAPCIY010000124.1:0-6441 GCF_027707645.1 Aeromonas sp. QDB30
TGCGCGAGCAGCTATCACCCAGTAATGGGAATCCCCCTCCTGTGACGCGAAGCGCTAAGGTGGGGGAGGATGTCAACTTTTCTACCATCTGTTGCCGACGGACGAGTACATCCTCTCCGCCGGCCTGTTTCAGGATCAGGGGTTCGAGCTCACCGGGCAGATCTTCATCGACGAGAAGCCTGACTTCTATGCCCTCAAGAACGACACCCCGACCCTGACCGGACAGCAGGTGTTCGAGCAGTTCGCCCCCAAACCCTGAGCCTGTACTCACCCCGAGGAGAAGCCATCATGGATGAACAACCGAAGGTGAAGGGGCCTGCCTCCTACTTTCCTGCCATCGAGCAGAAATACGGCCAGCCCATCGCCCACTGGCTGACCCTGCTGGCAGGGCGGGAGGAGCGCAAACACATGGCCCTGGTGGCCTGGCTCAAGGACGAACACGCCATGGGCCACGGCCATGCCAATGCCCTGGTGGCCCACTTTTTGGCGCAGCCCGATGCGCCCGGCGTGGCATTACAGTGCCACAGTGCAAAACGTGCAGGAAAGCCAGAGGATCAGAGAGATGAAGATAAGCGTCAGCGTCTGGGTTGCCAGGCCGATTGCCGATGTGTGGCAGGGCTGGAACACCCCCGCCAGCATCATGGCATGGAACGCCGCCTCTCCGCAGTGGCACTGCCCCCAAAGCCGGGTGGATCTGCGGGTGGGTGGGCGTTTTTGCCACCACATGGCGGCGCGGGATGGCAGCACGGGGTTTGATTTCGAGGGGACCTTCACCGAGGTCACAGCGCCGACGGGGCTCGGCTACGTCATGGACGATGGCCGCGAGGTGGGCGTGCGGTTCGTGGCAGAGCAGGGGGGCACCCGGGTGGAGGAGCGGTTCGATGCCGAGTCCCTGCACAGCGGCGAACAGCAGCGGGCGGGGTGGCAGAGCATCCTGGATAACTTCAAGCGACATATGGAAGCCGCCAGCTGACCCCTGTGGGGCGCCATAAAAAAACCACCGCAAGCTGGCGGTGGTTTTTTTATGGCGTTCGCCCGGGGCAAGGCGGGGCGGGGAAGGGGGTCACTCCTCGATGTCCAGCAGCACCAGGATGGCGCTCTCGCCCCCCCACTCCCGCGGCGCCTGGTGAAAGGCGCGCACAGCGGGGTGCTGGGCCAGCCAGCTCGGGATGCGCTGCTTGAGGATGTGCTTGCCGATGCCGTGCATCACCGAAGCGACGTGGATGTTCTCTTTTCGGCACAGGGTGAGCAGGGCCGCCAGCTCCTGCTTGGCCTGGTGCTGGTTCATGCCGTGCAGATCCAGATAAATCTCCGGCGGGTAGCTGCCGCGCTTGAGCTTTTTCAGCTCGAATTTTGACACGTCGTCGCGCACGTAACGGGTCGGCCCGTCCGCCTCGAGATGGGGCTGGTACTCGTCGCTGAAAAAGTAGTCAACCCCAAGCTTTTCGCGGCTCTCGCGCACTTCGCGTTTCTGCTTGACCGGGTTTGAGGAGGCCCTTATGGTATCTTGCTTAATTTTCCGGGTACCTTTGACAGCATCACGAAACAGCAGGCTTTCCTCGTCTGTGAGTGAGGGCGTATTTTTCATCAGGTACTCGTCTTGCTCGCTGTATAAAATTCTCGGGCCGGATATTACTCGACTTGGAGGTGGATTTGGACAAGATATTTATCGATGAGGTGGTTGCCGAAATGCACACCATCCAGGACATGTTGCGCTGGGCCATGAGTCGTTTCAACGACGCCGGGATCTTCTACGGACATGGTACCGACAACGCCTGGGATGAGGCCGTGCAACTGGTGCTGCCCGCGTTACATCTGCCGCCGGACGTGGATCCGGGCATGCGCCACTCCCGCCTGACCACCAGCGAGCGCCACCGCATCGCCGAGCTCATCATCCGCCGCGTGCAGGAGCGCATTCCGGCGCCTTACCTGACCAACAAGGCCTGGTATGCGGGCTGGGAATTCTACGTGGACGAACGGGTGCTCATTCCGCGCTCCCCCATCGCCGAGATGGTGGCCAACCGCTTCGCCCCCTTCCTGAAAGACGAACCGACCCGGATCATGGACCTGTGCACCGGCTCCGGCTGCATCGCCATCATCATGGCCCACGAGTTCCCCCATGCGGAAGTGGATGCCATCGACATCAGCGTCGATGCCCTCAACGTGGCCGAGCGCAACATCAACGATCACGGGCTGGAGCAGCAGGTTATCCCCATTCGCTCCGATCTGTTCCGGGATCTGCCGGCCGGTGACAAGTACGATCTCATCGTCTCCAACCCGCCCTATGTTGACTCCGAGGACATGTCGGATCTGCCGGAGGAGTTTCGCCACGAGCCGGAGCTGGCCCTGGCGTCGGGCTCCGACGGCCTCAAGCTCACCAAACGTCTGCTGGCCAATGCCGCCGACTTCCTGAAAGAGGATGGCGTGCTGGTGGTCGAGGTGGGCAACAGCATGATCCACCTGGAAGCCCAGTTCCCCGAGGTGCCCTTCACCTGGGTCGAGTTCGAAAACGGCGGCCACGGCGTCTTTGTGATGACCCGCGCAGAGCTCGAGCAGTACCAGGCCCATTTCGCCATTTACAAGAACTAAGCAGCAAGGAGCATTCATGGCAGGGAACAGTTTCGGCCAACTCTTTCGGGTCACCACTTTCGGCGAGAGCCACGGTCTGGCGCTGGGCGCCGTGGTCGACGGCTGCCCGCCGGGGCTGGAGATAAGCGAAGACGATTTGCAGGGGGATCTGGACAGGCGCAAGCCCGGTACGTCCCGCTACACCACTCAGCGCCGCGAGGCGGACGAGGTGAAGATCCTCTCCGGGGTGTTCGAGGGCAAGACCACGGGCACCTCCATCGGGCTGCTCATCGAGAACACCGATCAGCGCTCCAAGGACTACTCCGAGATCAAGGGTCTGTTCCGTCCGGGTCACGCCGACTACACCTATCACCAGAAGTACGGCCAGCGTGACTACCGTGGCGGCGGCCGCTCCTCGGCCCGCGAGACCGCCATGCGGGTCGCGGCGGGGGCCATCGCCAAGAAGTACCTGAAACAGGTGCACGGCATCGAGATCGTGGGTTTCCTCTCCCAGCTCGGCCCCATCAAGGCGGAAGGGTTCGACGAGAGCCAGATCGAGCAGAACCCCTTCTTCTTCCCCGATGCGGGCAAGCTGGAGGTGCTCGATGAATACATGCGTGCCCTCAAGAAAGAGGGCAACAGCGTGGGGGCCAAGGTGTGCGTCGTGGCGCGCAACGTGCCGGTAGGCCTGGGGGAGCCGGTGTTCGACCGCCTCGACGCCGACATCGCCCACGCCATGATGGGCATCAACGCGGTGAAAGGGGTGGAGATCGGTGACGGCTTCGCGGTGGTGGAGCAAAAAGGCTCCGAGCATCGGGACGAGATGACTCCGGCCGGCTTTGCCAGCAATCATGCGGGGGGCATCCTGGGGGGCATTTCGTCGGGTCAGGAGATCGTGGTGAGCATGGCCCTCAAGCCTACCTCCAGCATCACGGTGCCGGGCAAGACCATCACCACCAGCGGTGAGGCCACCGAGATGATCACCAAGGGTCGTCACGACCCCTGCGTCGGCATCCGTGCCGTGCCCATCGCCGAGGCCATGCTGGCCCTGGTGCTGATGGATCACTTGCTGCGCCACCGCGCCCAGAACCAGGGCGTGCACACCCAGACCCCGCAGCTGCGCTGATCACGCTGCGGGCCAGGTGAGTGATCACCAGATACCACAAGGCGACCCCAGGGTCGCCTTTTTCATGGTTTTTTGCCGGCGTCGGCGTCAGGGGGCCGATGGCGTCGAGAGCGATGGGTGCCGGGTTGCGTCCAGGCGGCAGCGGGGCGGCGCAAAGGCGGGATCCGGTGAGGGCAGGGTGGCGATGGCGGCATCGATGCGGGCGAGCGCCTCATCGTTCACGGCCTTTTTGGCAAACATCAGGCGCACCGGCTGCTGGTGCAAGAGCACCTGACACTGGATGGCATTGCTCGCCCCGAGCTGGTAGCGGGCGTATTGCCACTCCATGATGACGCCGTCGAGGCGGCGCGCCAGCAAGAGGGTGAGCAGCCTGTCATCGCTGTTGTATTCACTCGCCTGCCCGAGGGCAGGGCACTCCTCGTTCATCGGCAGGGGGCGAGTACCCCGCAGCTTGCCAAGTCGAAGCCCCTTGGCCTGGCAGAGGGTTGCCAGCTCTGTGAGCCCTTGCCAGCCGTCGGGCTTCCCGGCCTGCGGGCGCTGGCTCAGCAGCACGAAGCTGGCGCGCCGATAGGGGGCGGAGAAGCGGGCGAACCGCTCCCGCTCGGGGGTTTTCAGGGCGCCCATGGCCACGTCCAGCTGCTGGCGCTCCATGAGGTAGAGGGCCCGGGCCCAGGGGAGGTTGCGAAAGGCGGGCTCCACGCCTGCCTTGCCCAGGATCTGGCGGGTCAGGGTCACGTCCAGTCCGCCGAGGGTGCCGTCGGCAGCGATTTGACTGAAAGGGGGCCAGTGGCTCCAGGCCACCGACAGGGTCTCCCTGGCGGCGAGGGGCTGGGCGAAGAGCAGGGGCAGGACGAGGCCCAGCATGCGCCGGGCGGTGGGGGTGAACTTCCGTTTCAATCAAAACCTCCTGTTCCGTGTATCGCGCCGTCCCCGGCAGGCTGCGCAGGGGCATTGATACATACGGCGATTCGGGCCATTTTGTCCTGCCTTCGTCCCTATTTCCAGCCGTGCTGGGAGGCGCATCACATTTTCCTCGTCTAAGTGCGCCAACTCCGTTAGACTGCGCCTCTATTCTTTCCCCTTTGCTCTGCTCCCCGGGGAAATCGTTGTTTTCTCTATAGGCCCGGATCCTGTGAGATGGCATCGGCTCAGCAGAGGAGCCCCACCACGATCTTTGGCGCCCCTATCCCTAGCAGGTAACTATGAGTTTTACTTCCCTCGGTCTGGCCGAACCCTTGTTGCGTGCCGTTGCCGAGCAAGGCTACGACACCCCGTCTCCCATTCAGCAACAAGCGATCCCGGCGGTACTGGCTGGCCGTGATCTGATGGCCGCCGCCCAGACCGGGACCGGCAAGACCGCAGGTTTCACCCTGCCGATGCTGCAGCGTCTGATTGAAAGCAAGCGCAAGGTCTCCCCGAACCGCATCCGCGCCCTGGTGCTGACCCCGACCCGCGAGCTGGCCGCCCAGGTGGGCGAGAGCGTGCGCAACTACGGCAAGCACCTGCCGATCCGCAGCCACGTGGTATTTGGCGGCGTGAGCATCAACCCCCAGATGATGGCGACCCGCCGTGGTCTGGACGTGCTGGTGGCCTGCCCGGGCCGCCTGATGGATCTCTACAACCAGAACGCCGTCAAGTTCGACGAAGTGGAGATCCTGGTACTGGACGAAGCGGACCGCATGCTCGACATGGGCTTTATCCGCGACATCCGCCGCATCCTGGCCCTGCTGCCGAAGAAGCGCCAGAACCTGCTCTTCTCCGCCACCTTCGCCGACGAAATTCGCGAGCTGGCCACCGGTCTGCTGGACAACCCGGCGGTGATCGAAGTGACCCCGCGCAACAGCACCGCCGAGCGCATCGAGCAGCTGGTACACCCCTGCGACAAGGCCAACAAGATTGCCCTGCTGAGTCACCTGGTCACCAGCAACGACTGGCAGCAGGTGCTGGTGTTCACCCGTACCAAGCACATGGCCAACCGCGTTGCCGAGACCCTCGACAAGAACGGCGTCAGCGCCGCCGCCATCCACGGCAACAAGAGCCAGGGTGCCCGTACCCGCGCCCTTGCCGGTTTCAAGGATGGCAGCGTCAAGGTGCTGGTGGCGACCGACATCGCCGCCCGTGGCCTGGACATCGACAAACTGCCCCAGGTGGTCAACTTCGAGCTGCCGAACGTGGCGGAAGATTACGTGCACCGTATCGGCCGTACCGGCCGTGCTGGCGCCGCTGGTCACGCCATCTCCCTGGTGGCCGCCGATGAGGGCAAGCTCATCAAGGCCATCGAGCGGCTGACCAAGCAGAACATTCCGTGCGAGCAGGTGGCCGGTTTTGAAGCCTCCCGCGAGACCCTCGACAACATCGCCCGTGGCATCGGTGCGCCGCTTCGCAAAGAGCCGCGGGATCCGAGCGAGCAGCGCCGTGCGCCGCGTCCGCAAGGCCAGGGCCAGCGTCAGGGGGCCGGTCGCTCCGGCAATGGCGCCGGTGGTAGCGGCGGTGGCAATCGCACTGGCAACGGCGGCAAGCCCAAGCCTCAGGGCGGCCAGCGTCCGGAAGGCGGCGCTGGCAAACCGGCCCAGGCCCGTCGTCCCCGTCGCGCCAGCCACAACCAGTAAGCGGCCAGGGAGCCAGGCTCCCCCACTGTTCGGTTGATACAAAAAGCCCCGCCAATCTGGCGCAATGCTGTTCACTTAAGCGGAGCCGCATTGCGATTTACCGGAAAACGGGTCTTTGATATCTTCACCGCCCTGGGT
>NZ_JAPCIY010000125.1:0-6330 GCF_027707645.1 Aeromonas sp. QDB30
TACTGGTAACCCATTGATATTAAATGACTAAAATTTTCATTTTTTGTTCGTGGGATACTTGTTCGCACTTTCCTTAGTGTAGATACCTCATTACGTGAGACCGTTATGCAATTCCTAGAGTAAATATATGAGCGTTTCAACATCAGACTCTGTGAGAAAAAAACATTATTCCAAAATGGCTTTTATGCTGTGCGTGCCCGGCCTGATGGCGGTGGCGAATCATGCATGGGCAGAGACGGAGTTTAATATTGATGCGCTCGATCTGGACGAACGAACCAAGATCGACCTCTCCCAGTTTGCCGACGAAGGCTACATCCTGCCCGGCGACTACTACCTCGAGATCGAGGTCAACAAGAACAAGCTGCCCCTGCAGAAAATCCCCTTCTACGAGACCGACACCGGCAAGGGAAAGGGCGGGGTGGCCTGCCTGCCGCAAGAGGTGATCCCCAAGCTGGCGCTGACCGACGAGGCCATCGCCAAGATCGACAGCTGGCACGACGGTCAGTGTGCCAACCTGCTGGCGCTGGACGGCGTGGTGATCGCCAACGACATCGGCAACGGCCTGCTGCGCATCGCCGTGCCCCAGGCGTGGATGAAGTACAGCGATCCCAACTGGATTCCGCCCGAGCAGTGGGATGAAGGGATCCCGGGGATGATGCTGGACTACAACATCAACGCCCAGATCAACGAGGGCGATGGCTACTCCAACCGCAACATCAGCAGCTACGGCACCCTGGGGTTCAACTACGGTGCCTGGCGCCTGCGCGGTGACTATCAGGCCAATGCCTACTGGGGCGACAACGATCGGACCACTTCCGAGCTGAACCGCATCTACGCCTATCGTCCGCTGCCGAACATGGCCGCCAAGCTGACGGTGGGCGAGCAGCAGCTCAACTCCCAGCTGATCGACGGTTTTCGCTATACCGGCGTCAACCTGGCCAATGACGAGCGCATGCTGCCGCCGAGCCTGCAGGGCTATGCGCCGGAAGTGAGCGGCATCGCCAAGACCAATGCCAAGGTGACCGTCTCCCAGTCCGGTCGCATCCTCTATGAGACCAACGTACCGGCCGGTCCGTTTCGCATCCAGGGGCTGGACAGCTCGGTGCGCGGCCGCCTCGATGTGCGGGTGGAAGAGCAGGATGGCAGCGTCAACTCGTTCCAGGTCGACACGGCAACCGTGCCCTATCTGACCCGTCCCGGCTATGTCCGATACAACCTGGCGGTCGGCGCCCCTTCCGAACAGACGGACTCGGTGCACGACGTGCACGGCCCTGCCTTCGTCACCGGTGATTTCTCCTGGGGGGTGGCAAACTCCTGGTCGCTCTATGGCGGCAGTCTGGTTGCGGGTGAATACAACTCCATGGGGCTGGGTATCGGTCGCGATCTCTATGCCTTCGGTGCCATCTCGGCTGACCTGACCCAATCCATTTCCAAGCTGCCCGGCCTGTCGACCAAGATTGGCCAGTCGGTGCGGGTGAACTACGCCAAGCAGTTCGATGAATACAACAGCTCGATCACCTTCGCCGGCTATCGCTTCTCCCAGCATGACTTCATGACCATGTCGCAGTTCCTCAATAACAAGGATCGGCTGGAGAAGAACGAGAACACCTCGAGCGATGACTACAACAACTGGGGTGACAAGGAGCTCTACACCATCACCGCCAACAAGACCTTCTGGGCGGATGATGCGGCCAAGGCGCTGACCGTCTACCTGGACTACACCCACAGAACCTATTGGGAACATGACGCCGAGGATCGCTACGGCCTCACCATCAACAAGAACGTGAACATCGGCAGCTTCAAGGATGTCTCCGTCTATGTGTCGGCCTACAAGACCAAGACCGAGAACTACGAGGATGACAAGAGCGTCATGCTGACCCTGAGCATGCCGATCGGGGACAGAAAGAGCGCGGGATACAGCGTGCAGTCCTCCAACGGCAAGGTGACCCACCTGGCCACCTATCAGGACTACAGCCGGCCGGATGATACCTATCAGCTGGGGGCGGGCGTGCAGAGCAACGGCCATGCCGTGGCGCGGGGCTACTACAACCACAACAGCGACATCGGGGCGGTCAGCCTCAATGCCTACAGCGTGCAGAGCGAATACACCTCGGTCGGCGCCAGCCTGCGTGGCGGTCTGACGGCGACCCAGCACGGTGCAGCCCTGCACCAGGCGACCCGTCGTGGCGGTACCCGCATGATGGTGGATACCGACAAGACCTCCGGCGTCTCCTTCAACAACGGCCGCGCCGTAACCAACCGCTTTGGCGTCGCGGTGATCAGCGACATGACCGACTATCGCAAGAGCGACACCCGGGTGGACGTGGATCAACTGAGCGACGACATCGATGCGATGAACGCCATCAAGCAGGGGACCCTGACCGAGGGCGCAATTGGGTATAATGCCTTCGAAATGGCCGAAGGGTTCAAGCTGCTGGCCAACGTCAAACTGCCCGATGGTTCAGTGCCGCCGTTTGGCGCCACCGTCGTCAAGGATTCCGGCCGGGTGCTCTCGGTGGTGGATGAAGATGGCCTGGTCTATCTGACCGGGGTGAAACCGAATGAAGCGTTTGAACTCTCCTGGGGCGGCGCCCGCCAGTGCAAGATAGTGGCACCGCAACAAGTAACCGATCTGTCGATGAAGACTCTCACTTGCAAGTAATGGGATACCGATGAAAAAGCTGCTCTCTTATACCTGTCTGGCCGTGCTGGGCATGACCTCGCTCAACGTCAGCGCTGCCATCGTGCTGGACCGTACTCGTGTCGTCTATCCGGGCGGTGCCAAGTCCATCAGCCTCAACATCAAGAACGAGAACCAGAAGCTGCCCTACCTGGCGCAGTCCTGGATTGAAGATGCCCAGGGTCAGAAGATCGCGTCTCCCTTCGCGGTGCTGCCGCCGGTACAGCGGGTGGATGCCAACCAGAAGTCCATCGTGCGGATCGCCAGCGTGCCGGCCATTGACAGCCTGCCCAAGGATCGCGAGTCCATCTACTACTTCAATCTGCGCGAGATCCCGCCCAAGAGCGAGAAGAGCAACGTGATGCAGATTGCCGTGCAATCCAAGATCAAGCTGTTCTACCGCCCCGAGGCCATTCTGCCCGAGCGTGGGGCAGTCTGGCAGGATCAGGTGCTGATCACCAAGCAGGGCAAAGCCCTCAAGGTCAACAACCCGACCCCTTACTACATCACCTACGTGGGCCTAGGTCATCCGCAGGGCAAGGAGCGGACCACTATCAAGGGTTTCTCCGCCTTTATGGTTGCCCCCAAGTCAGAGCAGACGGTCACCATCCCGGAAGCACTGGGTAATGAATTTGTGATCAGTTACGTCAATGACTACGGCGGATATATGGATATCAAATACCAGTGCACAGGCAATGCCTGTAAAGCCGTGAAGAGCGAGTAAGCCTTATGCTACGTTCCATCTTCTGTTCAAGTCTTATGCTGTTGGCAGGAACGGCATTGGCAAATGGCTATGTGACGCCTAACCCAACCCATGATTACTATATATCGTTGGACAAGGCTGACATTCAAAACAGACCTGGTTTTACTACCAACGCATTTGAGTGGAATTTGGGAGGGCAATACTCAGGTATCGTTACCTGCCCTGATAGCAGCATTCCAAAATCTCCAGTTTACTATAAAGCGACAATGACTGATGGCTTGCCTCAAGCTGGTGATGGTTTTGTAAAACTAAATGACTTTTTGGATATGAAAGTCGAAATTTGGATAGCTGGTCGGAAGAATAAATTTGTTACAGCCCCATTTCCGAATGAAAGTAACGATAACCCAAATTACTCTTGTACTAAAGGGAAAGAGACAAGAATAAATAATTTCGAAAGCGGTAGCCGTGGAAAGGTCACTTTTCGCGTGAGAAAACAAATAATTAATGGTGTGCAAATATCAGATCGTCAAGTTGTAGAAATGTATGGCCGTTTGGGGTCTACCACTACAGATTTCAATAATTTGCCAATGTCTCGAATTACGATTACATCTGCAATATTATATGTTCCTGAAGAGTGCGTGATTAATGGTGGGCAGACGATTGAAGTAGAGTTTGGTGATTTGCCGGGATCGGGATTGGATGGAAATAACTTTGAAAAGACGGTTCCTCTGACATTTCAATGCCGTGGCGGTGTTTTCGAAGGGGATGCCTTGAAGATCAATCTTGGTATTTCTGGTAAACCAACCTCCTTCAGTCAAGATTATCTGCGAACAACCCGGGATAGCTATCAAGGTGGAAATGTCATTTCCGATCTGGGGATAAAATTCAAGCAACTTGATGGTTCTCAGCTGAAATTGAATACCTTCTATCCGGTTTCCATGCAGGGTAATATCGGTGACTGGGGTTTTATCGCTGCGCCGGTAACACCAGCAGGAGCGGATATCCCGGCTGGTGACTTTTATGCCACCGCTACTATCGTTGCCGAGTTCCAATGAGGAGTTGTTTTATGCTACGGACATTGTGGATAGGCCTAGCGCTGTGCCCACTGTTGGCAGTAATGGCAGAGCCCCGTGCCAGCAATGATCTGGAATTGCTGGGCAATACGGTCCATCTCCATGGCCGGATCATCGACCAGCCCTGTGTGGTCGCCCCCGAATCCCTTGAGCAGGAGGTCGAGATGGGAGCGGTCGATGTCAAGCAGCTCTATGCCAACGGGGCCGGGGAGCAGGTGCCCTTCTCCATCCGCCTGACCAACTGCAAGCCGGGGATTTTCCGCATGGCCAAGGTGACCTTTACCGGCTCGAAGGATGCCCAGCTCAGCGGCGGGCTGGCCTTTACCGCGGGCATTGCCAAGGGCGCCGGCATCCGCTTGTATGACGTGACCCAGACACCCCTGGATCTGGGCACACCCTCCCGCGGTTATTTGCTGGGCGGCAGCGCAGACAATGAGCTGCAATTCTTTGCCCGGGTGGAAGGGCACCCGGACGCGCTGGCGGCCAAGAACATCCAGCCCGGTGACTATTCTGCCGTTGCCAACTTCATCGTTGCTTATGAATAAACTCAGAGGTCATTGCGCTGGATGACCTTTGAATTGCCGAGGCTGGGCCTGGTGATGACGCCACCCAGATAATTGGATAGGTAAATGCCGCCCGGCAACTGAACAAATTGTGCCGTTTGTTTGGGTGGTGTCAGCGCCGCTACCAGGGTTGCTACCATGTCATTGCTGGTCAGTGCCTGCTGATCAATGAAATTGACGATGGTATTTTTCACCTCGACCGAAATATCGCCATCATCCCGCTCCAGATCCCCGACGGAATCCAGATTGAACAGTGTTTTGCCCTGATTGTCGGTGGCGATCACGGTTGCCACCACTATTTCCCTGTTCATGGTGACAATGAATTTGCTCTTTCTGGTCATCTCCACCCAGTTGTCCGGCGCCTGGCAATTGCTGTGATAACGGACTGTGGTATCTGGATTGTTGTAATAGTTGTGGGAAACATTGTCTCCCTGCTGGGTCATGGTGGTGATCACACATTGTACTTCTTCAGCCACTGGATGACCGCTGCGCAGCAGAAAGACATTCTCGGATAATTTCCTGCTGTTATTGTCGATGGAAAAATAGCTGATGGCTTCTTTACCGACCAGAATGGAAACCTGTTCATCCGCCTTGCGTGAAATACGCTGTATCAAGGGGGTCAGCGAATCGATTTTCACATTCAGCACTTTTTCCGTCTCGCTGGTCATATAGAGGGAAATCTGGCTGAGATTGATGGTACGCAGCGTATTTGCCGTCGCATAGTTATAGATGACGATGGCCAGTGAAGTCAGTGAGACCAGCAGTAGCGCAAACAGCAGAATACGCTTCGGGCTGAAATAGCGGTCATATTTGCGGCGAGTATATTGCCGTCTGGCCTGAGGCGCATGAGAAGGATTCGCCGCTTGAGTTTCTTCATTTGGTGCAGCTTCTTCGGTCTCTCCTGCGGCCTCAATAGGGGCACAAAAGATATATCCCACGCGTGGAATGGTATCGATCGCATCCATCAAGCCGAATGATTCCAGCTTTCTTCTCAATGAGAGGATCTGCCGGTTTAGGTTGGTATCGGTATTGTCCTGGTTTGGCCACAAGGCATCTTGCAGTTTGCTTCTTGGAATGACACTGCCTGCCTCATCACACAGCATTTCGAGCAGCTCGGCTTCTTTGTTGCTGAGCTTGATGTCCTTTTCTCCCTTAGAGAGTCGGAATATTGCCGCGGAGAAAAATATCTCCTCTGCAATTTTATAATTTTTGTTACTCATGTGTGACTCGCCTTAGGAAGGTGCGAATAAGCGGGGAAATTCTTCTCGGCTGACTCAGTCATTTCATTTCTTCATGTTTGAGCCGATTTTT
>NZ_JAPCIY010000126.1:0-6298 GCF_027707645.1 Aeromonas sp. QDB30
ATGTGGAGCGGGTGATGTCACTTTGTAGCCGAGATTGGATAAAACTGACCTAATGTTTAATCCGATTGGTATAAAAAACGCGGCGCCCAACCGGGCCACAAAGGCGCTCGGCGTGAGCGTCATCCAGCGGATGAACGGCTGACGGTAATACCCCATTACCCTGCCAGACAGTGCGCCTGCTGTGGGGGCAATGTGGTATTTCATGACAAACCCTACCGCGTCCATCAGGTCTTTGACCTGCCCGAGGTCAGCTACAGGGTGACCGAACATCAGCTCTTTAGCGGCACCTGTTGTCATTGCATCGAGACCAGCCCGGCTCCGTTGCCCGAGACGGTGAGCAGCAGCCAGATGGGGACCAACCTGCTGAGCTACATCGCCCTGCAAAGTGGTCTGTTTCACCAGAGCATTAGCCAGATACAACAACAGCTTAAACAGCACTTCGGCCTGAGCTTCAGTCGCGGCGCCATCAGCGAGGCGCAAGGGCGAGTCAGTGCCATGTTGACCCCGACGCACCAGGCCATCAAACAACAAGTGCAATCAGCCTCCTGTATCCATGCCGATGAAACACGGCATCAGCGTGGTGGTGAGCGGCGCTGGATGTGGCTGGCACTGAGCAAGGTGGCCGTCTGTTTCATGACGGCGTTTGGCCGGGGTCAGGATGCGGCCAAACGGCTGCTGGGCTCAGAATTGGATGGCGTGTTGGTGACAGACCAGTACGCAGGATACCGTTTCATCGACAGCAGCCAGCGTCAGCTGTGCTGGGCCCATGTACTGCGCAATGTGGCAGCGATTGCCGACAGCGGCGAAAAGGTCAATCAGCCCATTGGGGCCCGACTGGTGCTTCTCGCAAATAGCGTATTCAGGGTTCGACATGGCTATGAACAAGGCGTGTTGAGCCAGAAACAATATCAGCGAAGGCTTGAGCGATGTCGGCAAAGCTGGCGAAAAGAGCTGGGGCGAGGCAGTTTGCTGTGCAGCAAGCGCTACCGAGGTCGCTGTCGGCTACTGCTCAAGGATGATGAAATGCTGTGGCGTTTTCTGGAAAACGACGAGATAGCCTTGACCAATAATGAGGCGGAACGGGCGCTACGCGGGTATGTGCTGTGGCGCAAGGGGAGCTATGGCGTTTGGTCACATCGGGGAGAGCTGTTTCGGCAGCGCATCTTGTCTTTGATAGAGACAGCCAAGCGGTTAGGTCGCTGTCCGCAGGAATGGCTGAGGGCCGTGGTCAGTGCCTGCATAGAGAAAACAGACTACCCGCTCCCGGAAGAGTTGTTGTCAACATCCTCCCGGTGAACGGTTACAGCACGGCGACCCTGACCCTGACCATCAAGAACGACGATGACGGGGTGACCATCACCAACCTGACGCCCAAGGGCGAGGGCGGGGATGCGAAGGTGTACGAGGACGACCTGCTGGCGACCCGCGGCGCGAATGAGTCGGCGGGGTCGGACAGCAGCAAGGAGTCGACCACGGTGACGGGGGACTTCACCATCAGCGCGCCGGACGGGGTGAAGACCCTGAGCGTGGGTGGCATCAACATCGTGGTGAACGGGGTGGTGGCGGGCTTCCCGCTGAGCGGGGTGACCACGCCGCTGGGCAACACCCTGACCATCACCGGGTACAACCCGGCGACGGGGCTGGTGAGCTACAGCTACACCCTGAACGACAACGAGGCGCACCCGACGGCGAACGGCAACAACAGCCTGTTCGAAGACTTCGCGGTGAGCCTGGTGGACAGCGACGGGGATTCGGCCTCGAACACCCTGAGCGTGCAGATCGTGGACGACGTGCCGACGGCCAACGATGATGCTGACAGTGCTACTGAAGGTGTGTTCACTCCGGTGACGGGGAATGTGATTACCGGGGCGGGTACCATCGGCGGTACAGCCGGTGCTGGGGTGGACGTCATGGGGGCTGATGGTGCAGCAATCAGCCAGGTCGTGAGCTCGAACGGCAATTCAGACAGTAATCCTGCCGGTGGATTCACCGTGACCGGGCTGTATGGGACGCTGACCATGGGGCTGGATGGCGAATACAGTTATACGCTCACGGCGGCATCGGTTCCCGTGGGGGCCTCGGAGGTATTTACCTACACGCTCAAAGATGGCGATGGTGATACGGATCCGGCAACACTGACAATCAATATTGCTCAGGATACCCGTGTCCCTGTATTGACCATCGGCAATGCGACGGTTGATGAGGAGGGACTGCCTGAGGGGACCGCTGCCAGTGGTAATTCGGAGATATTCAATGGCAGCTTCACCATCAACACCCAGGGGGAAAATCTGACTACCTTGACCATCGGTGGGCAGGCTTACAATTTGACCAGTGGCGGCAGTCAGACCTTGATCAACAATACGGAAGGAATGCTGACGGTAACCGGTGTCAGCGGCCCCACAGCCGGTGTCTACACGGTGAACTATACCTACACGCTCAAAGACAATGTGCTGACTCACAACGTTCAGGGCAACAGTGATACAGCGAATGGTCCGAGTTTCGTCGTGTCGGCTACGGATGCCAGTGGCGACAGTGGCACGGGTAACCTGCAGGTTGTGATCAGCGATGATGCCCCCATTGCCAATGCTGTTACCAATGCAGGCCAGGCGACTCAGGTGCAGAACACGAATCTGATGTTGATCCTCGATATCTCCGGCAGTATGGGTGACCCATCGGGCTATCAAGGCATGACTCGGATGCAGGTGATGCAGAAGTCCGCGTTGGAGCTGCTGGACAAATACAGCGCCTACGGCAGCGTCATGGTCAATATCGTGACCTTCTCCACTTCAGCCGCCAATCCGACCGGGGTGTGGGTCTCGGTCGATGTAGCCAAGGCCATCATCCTTGGCCTTACCCCCACGAACTCGACCAACTACGATGATGCACTGAACGAGGCAATCAAAGCCTTTGGCGATACAGGTAAACTCGCTAATGCGCAAAATGTCTCTTACTTCATGTCGGATGGTCTGCCAAATGCCAACTCGTTGAGCGGTACCCCCGCCACAGTTCCTGATGGCAACAACTCGCTTGGCGGTGGAAACGGGATCGATGGTGACGGCACGACACTGAGCGGTGAAACCAAGGACTGGGCCGATTTCCTGACGGCGAACAACATCAATTCGTACGCGCTCGGGATGGGATCGGGAGCGACCCAGTCTGCACTGGATCCCATTGCCTACAACGGGGTCAGTGGTGCCAGCCCGGCAAATACCACCGCAGTGGTGGTGACTGACTTCAGCCAACTGACCGCGACCCTTTTGAGCACCGTGGTAGCTCCGCCCCTGGCAGGACAACTGATCAACGGGGTAGCGGCGAGTGCCGGGGCCGATGGTGGCTGGCTCAATGCCATTACCGTGGGAGGGGTGACTTATACCTACAACCAGAAGACGGGCTTCGCCGGCGTCTCGGGAGGGACATCAGCCGGGACCTTCAATACAACGACCAACGAATGGACCATTACACTTGCAGGCGGCATCCTCAAGGTGGACATGGACAACGGCGCCTACACCTATACTCCGCCGTCATCCATTCCGGTCGGGGGGATAAACCAGGTCGTAGGTTACAGTGTGATAGACAACGATGGGGATACTGCGTCCAGCACCTTGTCCATCGTTATCAACCCGGCGGTCGGTCCTACCGTAGTTCGTGATGACTTTATCATCACCAACCAGGACCCGGCGACCATTCCGGATTGGGCTCTGCTTGCCAATGACACCGGGCCTCTGGCTGCGACCCAGATGATCACGGGCGTCTCGGGAGCCGTTGGAGGGACCGTCACAGACAATGCAGGCTCGGTAACATTTGATGATACCTCCGGCAATGCGACTCCCAACTCTTACGAGGGTTCGTTCAACTACACCAATAGCACGACCACAGATACGGCCAAGGTGTATGTGGATGTGCAGAGCGGTTTGACACTTACCGGGAGCTATCTCGACGAGATCCTTATTGGGGGATCTGGAAACGATACGCTCAACGGCAATGCCGGGAACGACATCCTGCTTGGAGGACTCGGTAACGACACCTTGAATGGTGGTGAGGGCAATGATCTCCTGATCGGTGGCGCTGGCAACGATACCCTGAACGGCGGCAACGGCAATGATACGGCCAGTTACTTCGACAGCGCTGCTGGGGTCACGGTTACAGTCAATGGTGCCAGTCAGAATACCGGAGGGGCAGGGACAGACAGCCTGAGCAACATGGAAAACCTGGTAGGGTCCATGTTCAACGACAGCCTGACCGGCGATGGTAATGCCAACGTCTTGAGCGGACTGGCAGGTAACGACATCTTGAGTGGTGGTGGGGGCGACGACCTGCTGATTGGGGGTACCGGCAGTGATACCCTGACTGGTGGGGCTGGCAAGGATACCTTCAAATGGATGGCTGGTGATGCAGGAGGCACGGATACCATCAAAGACTTCACCACGGGGGCCAATGGAGATGTTCTGGACCTGAGTGAACTGCTCAGTGGTGAGCATGCCGATGCGAGCACACTGGATCACTATCTTACCTTTGCTCCTGGTCCGGGCAGTGGCAAGTCGACACTGACCATTGATCTGGATGGAGCGGGAAGTGGCACCACGACTCATACCATCCTCTTTGACAACGTGGATCTGACGGCTGGCAAATCCAATCTGCAGATCATTCAGGATCTGCTGGATCAGGGCAACCTCAAGGTCGATCCGTAAGCAGGGTATGGGGGCCGGGTGTGCCCGGCCCCTGTTATTTGATGGAGTGGGCAGATAAGATAGCCGCAGTATCAGGAGAGGGTCACCATGCAGTCATTCAACTGGGTCGACATCGACGGCATTCGCTATAGCTGGAACGGGCAGGACAATATCGTCTGCACCGGCCGCTTTGGCTATCAGGCCACGATGACGGGTGACACGCTCAACGGTCTGGAGCTGGAGAGCGAAGATGGTGAGGTGGCGGGGTTGCTGAATGTGGACTTTGCCGCTTCTCGTATCAGCTTCACGCCGGCAGAAGATGCGCCCCTGCCCCATATGATGGTGCTGGTCGGCCATGAGTGGGGGCAGCAGGAGTATTCGTTGCAGAGCCTGAGCGATACCTCCTTGCAGGGGCTGCTCAGCCACGGCGAGGAGCTTGACTGGGGTGCGCTGGCCGTCGTGACGACGTCCGAGCCGAATCTGCCATCACAAGGTCATGTTCTGTCGTGGGATTCGTTCCACTTTGAGGATGAATCGCTGTTTGGCAGCCCGGCGCCTGCTCCCGTGATGACAAGCCATGGCAATTCAGGAGGAGGGGAGATCAGCATCAATATCGACATGACCAATCAGGTGCTGGACCAGATCCCGCCGACACACGATATATGAATCCCAATCGACGACATGCATAATGACCTCCATCTAAATGATGGAGGTTTTTTTATGTGGCGTCCCCTTCTTACCCTGTCCGCGCTGGTTGTCAGTGCTCCGTTGCTTGCCATCGAGGTTCCTCAGGCCCCCCATCTGGTCGTCAGTGGCTATGCGGAGCAGAAGGCTGAACCAGACATGCTGACGCTCAATGTCGCCGTCACGGCACTGGAGAAGCAGGGCATCAAGGCCAAACAGCAGGTAGATACCAAGGTAGCAGCCTTCTTTGGCCAGCTGGAGAGCCTCGGCATCAAGCGCAGCGACGTCGAGGCGGGCAACCTGGTGATCTCCCCCGAGTATCAGTATCCCCAGAACAAGCAGCCTGAAATGGTGGGTTACCGTGCCCAGCGCCAACTGGCCGTCAAACTCTATCAACTCGACAAACTCAGCCAGTTGATGGATACCGCCCTCAAGGCGGGTCTGGAGTCCGTGACCCAGATAGAGTACGGCCTGAAGTCACCACAGGTCATCAAGGAGCAGGCCCGGCTTGGTGCTGTTGCTGATGCCACGAGCAAGGCGGAATCCCTGGCCAAGGCTTTCGGCATGAAGCTTGGCAAGGTGTATAGCGTCGAATACCGCAACAGTTCCCCCATGCCGGTCTATACCCGTGCCATGAAGGCAGCGGCAGCCCCTGCCGCCGACATGATGGAAAACAGCTATCAACAGCAGCAGATCAGCATCACTGACAATGTAGAAGCCGTCTTCCTGCTGGAATAACACAGCCCCTTTGTCCATCACTCAAACCCGAGGCAACCCCTCGGGTTTGTCATTGCAGGGGCTGGCAGGACAAGCGAGCCGCGAACTGGGTCAGGTGAAACGGGAATGGAATAAAAAAATGCCGGTCAGTGACCGTAATGCCGATCAGTTAAGGATCCATTGACCGATCCTCAGGCTGTGTAAGAATCCGAAACTCCTTGTTGGGTTTC
>NZ_JAPCIY010000127.1:0-6143 GCF_027707645.1 Aeromonas sp. QDB30
GCGGTGCAATCAGGCCGCCCGATGAAGCAGGAACCCGGTACTGCGCGAGCAGCTATCACCCAGTAATGGGAATCCCCATCCTGTGACGCGAAGCGCTAAGGTGGGGGAGGATGTCAATGATTGAGATGACGGGTACGAGTGGCTGGGTTCATCGACGCTTCCTCTGGATTTGACGGCCGCGAAGTCTACCTAAAAGTGGGGTTATTTGCAGCAAAGGGGGAACTGAATGCTGCTAATATCGTCAATCTGGCCGCCCGGGAGCGGGAAAAGAGGTCAGACACAGGGGGGAGGGGCTAGGTCCTGCTGCCGCTCTGGGGTAACATGCGCGCCTGCATGACATAAATCGGCCCCGTCCTCTCTCATCCGACGGCGGCGATGCACCTCTATATGACGGGTCTTCCATGAGATGGGCCCATCCGGATATTGAAAGAAGAGATCACCATGTTACAGATTGGCAAGATGAACACCCTGACCGTCGTCGAGATCGAGGAGCGCGGCGCCTGGCTGGCGGCGGGGGAATACGGCGAGCTGCTGCTGCCCAGGCGCCAGTTGCCGGAAGGCGTCGCCGAGGAGAGCGAGGTGTCCGTCTTCCTCTATCTGGATGCGGATTGCGAGCCGGTGATCACCACCGACAAGCCCTTCGCCATGGTGGGGGACATCGTCGGTCTCAAGGTGGTCAACGCCAACAAGATTGGTGCCTTCCTCGACTGGGGCATGAAAAAGGATCTCTTCGTACCAAGCCGCGAGCAGAACAAGCCGATGCAGGTGGGCCATGTCTATCTGGTGCACCTGATGCTGGACAACGAAGGGCGCATGGTCGGCACCAGCCGTCTGGAGCGCTTCCTGCGCATCGACCCTCCTTTCAAGAGCGGTGACGAGGTGACGGTGCTGCCGGGGGAACACACCCCCCTTGGCATCAAGGCCGTGGTCAATGGCCAGTACGCCGGCATGCTGTTCAAGAACGAGGTGTTCGGCCGCGTGATGACGGGTCGACCGCTGACCGCCTGGGTCAAGCAGGTGCGCGAAGATGGCAAGCTGGACCTGACCCTGCAAAAGCCGGGGCTGGCCCGGATGGATGACGCCGGCGCACGCATTCTGCTGCGCCTGCAAAAGCAGGGGGGCAGCCTTGCGGTGGGAGACAAGAGCGATCCTGACGTCATCTACAAGATGTTCAGCATGAGCAAGGGCACCTTCAAGAAAGCGATCGGCGGCCTCTACAAGCAGGGCAAGATCGTCATCGAGGAGCACAGCATCCGCCTCGTGGGCTCCGACACGCCGGCAGGGGACGAATAAGGTGCCGAGTCCCTGCATCGGTGACTGCCGGGCCAAGGAGGGGCTCTGCCTCGGTTGTGGCCGCACCCTGACCGAGATAGGCCAGTGGTCCACCATGGACAGCGAGGCCCAGCTGGCCCGCATGGCCGAGCTCGATGGCTCGAAGAGCACCCATGCCTGCCCGGGCTGCGGCGAGCCGGCGTTCTGCGCCGTGTCGGCGGGGGAACCCATCGAGCGCTGCTGGTGCAGCCAGCTTCCCGCGTTGCCCATGAGCGATGCCAGCGCCTGCTGGTGTCGCCGCTGTCTGGCCAAGGCCATCGCGACACGCCCCTGACTCGGGCATCGCAAAAAACGAAAAAGGCGCCTGGGGCGCCTTTTCTTATGCCTGTTGCTGGCGGTGCCAGCGGATATGCACGTCGTGCTCGCTTTGATCCCGGGGGAGCAGGAAGGTGGCGTAGATCACCTCGAACTCGTCCTGATGATCCAGCAAGCCGACCCAGACCTCGGCCCAACGTGCCATGTCCACCGGCTCGCCGAGTTCGGTTGACCAGTCGGCATTGGGCAGGGTTGCCTCCACCGCGCCACGTTGCTCGAACTCGAGGGTGATGTCGACGATTTGTTCGGGGGCCAGCATGTCGGCGGCCTGCTCCAGAAACTGATCATAGGCCCACTCGACCAGCTGATCCGGGCTACGTTGTTCCATGAAATCACTCCAGATACGTCCAGGTTCGCCACTTTAACAAGTATTGGGATGGGCAGCCAGCCCGGGGGCGGTGACGCCGTGCTGTCAAATGGCGGGATCAGGGGATAAGGTTAACAGAGCCGCCAGCAGGGGCGGCGTGACGGGGCGGCCTGGCAGGATGAAGCGACGACAGTACAGAAGGCAGATCAAGCGGCGGCGCGAAACCTGGTGGTGGCACTATCTGCCCCTTCATCGGGAAACCGTCGGCGGCCATCTGGGGCCCGCCTCTGATCCGCAGGATGGCGCTACTCTGTGCCGTGGACCCGGTTCAGGGTGACTTGCCCGAGTTGACCCATCTGACGACGGATCCAGGCCGAGCGCTGCTGCACATAGGGTGAGGGGGGCTTGACCCGATAACGCCAGGGATTGGGCAGGGCGGCGGCGAGCAGGGAGGCCTCGTAGCGGGTGAGGCGTATCGCCGGTTTGCCGAAGTAGTGCCTGGCGGCCGCCTCGGCGCCATAGATGCCGGGTCCGAACTCCACGATGTTGAGATACACCTCGAGAATGCGGGACTTGTCCCAGCCCAGCTCCATCAACAGGGTGAACCAGGCCTCTATCCCCTTGCGCAGGAAGCTGCGATCGCTCCACATGAAGAGGTTCTTGGCGGTCTGCTGGCTGAGGGTGCTGGCACCGCGCACCCGCCCGCTTTGCTGGTTGTGCCTGAGGGCCGAGCTGATGGCGTCCATGTCAAAACCGTGATGTTCGGCAAAGCGCTGATCCTCGGCGGCGATCACCGCCAGTTGCAGCTCCCGGGAAATCTGCTCAAGCGGCACCCAGTCGTGCTTCACCTCGGCCACCTTGGCAGGGGGAAACAGGGCGCGTTCGAGGCGCCAGGTCCACATGGGAGGGTCGATGAAGCGCAGCAGCGCGACCGAGACGATGGTGCTCGCAAAGGCGGCCAGCAGCAGCTTGCCGAGCCAGCCCAGCAGTCGCCGTCTGCGCGAAGGCCTCACGGGCTCGGGCCTGCCGTCCCAGTCATAGTGGCCAGGATCATCGGGATCCGGAATTATTGGGGCAGCCATTCGATGTGGCAGAACTTCTCGTCGACGCGGCGGGAGAGCAGCATGCGGGCAAACAGGTGCTCGTACTCTTCTTGTTCGTTGCCAAGGCCGACCCAGATCTCGGCATAGTCGGCGTCGCTCACCTCAAATCCCACGTCGGCCGCCCAGTCGTCGGCGGGATCGGTCTCCGCCAGCAGGCCGCGGTCGTTGAACTCCTGATTGAAGCGGACGATCTCCTGCTCGGGCAGGTTGTCGGAGGCCAGCTCCATGAAGAGTTCGAGGGCGGTGTCGAGCAGTTCCTCGACGCTGTGCATTTCGTCATTCAAAGACATAAAAGCCGTGTTCCAGATAAGGGGGGAGGGAAAGTCCGTCGGCAGCGCCTCGGGGTGCGCGGTATTCTAGCTGGCCCTGATGCCCTTGGCGAGATGCCGGGACGCCAGGCATTAAAAAACCGGATCCTGGGAAAGGATCCGGTCTTCATTGGGGGAAGGGGTCGCGCATGGTGCGTCAGCTCATCCCTTCTTCTGGTCGTCGGCGAAGGTGATGTTGAGCTCCAGCACCGACAATTCGTCACTCTTCTGATCAAGCTGGACGGTGATCTTGTCCGGGTCGATCTGCACGTATTTGCGGATCACGTCGAGGATGTCCTGCTTGAGCTGGGGCAGGTAATCCGGCCCCCCTCTGGATGAACGCTCGTGAGCCACGATGATCTGCAACCGCTCTTTGGCCAGTTGTGCGGTGTTCTGTTTCTTGTTGGAACGAAAATAATCCAATAATGACATGCTTAACTCCCGAACAGTCGGCTAAAGAAGCCTTTCTTCTCTTCTTCCAGAAAACGGAAATCCTTGGTGTCACCCAAGAGGCGGGCGACGGCGTCCTCGTAGGCCTGACCGGCATCGGACTCCTTGTCCAGAATGACCGGCTCGCCGGAGTTGGAGGCGCGCAGCACCGCCTGGGACTCCGGGATCACCCCGAGCAGTTTGATGGCCAGGATCTCCTGTACGTCCTGCACGCTCAGCATGTCGCCGCGGTTGACGCGGGTCGGGCAGTAGCGGGTCAGCAGCAGGTGCTCCTTGATGGGATCCTCACCGCGCTCGGCACGGCGGGACTTGGAGGCCAGGATACCGAGGATGCGATCCGAGTCACGCACGGAAGAGACTTCCGGGTTGGTGGTGACGATGGCCTCGTCGGCGAAATAGAGCGCCATCAGGGCGCCGGATTCGATACCAGCGGGGGAGTCGCAGACGATGTAGTCAAACTGCATCTCCGCCAGCTGATCCAGGATCTTCTCCACCCCTTCACGGGTCAGGGCATCCTTGTCCCGGGTCTGGGAGGCGGGCAGGATGAACAGGTTTTCGCAACGCTTGTCCTTGATGAGGGCCTGGTTGAGGTTGGCTTCCCCGTTGATGACGTTGACGAAGTCATAGACCACGCGCCGCTCGCAACCCATGATGAGGTCCAGGTTTCTCAGACCAATGTCAAAATCGATGACCACGGTCTTGTGGCCACGCTGGGCCAGACCGGTGCTCAGTGCCGCGCTGGTTGTCGTCTTGCCAACGCCACCCTTGCCCGATGTAACGACTATGATTCGCGCCATTCTCGCTTCCTTGTAACTCTATTTGATTCGGTCTATACGAAGTTGTTCATTGTCGAGCCGGATATGGACCGGCTCTTGTATCACGCCTGCAGGCAATGCATCGCTGAGCTGGAAGGTGCCCGCGATGGAGAGCAGCTCGGCCTGCAATTGCTGGCAATAAATGCGGGCCTTGGGATTGCCCTTGGCCCCTGCGATGGCTCGGCCACGCAGGGCACCATAAACATGGATGCTGTCATCGGCGATGACTTCGGCGCCAGGGCTCACCGAGCCCAGCACCACCAGCGAGGTGCCGGCTGCATAGATCTGCTGACCGGAGCGCACCGGGCCCACGTGGACCTTGCTTGCCTCCACGGGCGCTGGCACCGGGGGAACCGGTGCGGCCTCCACTGGCTTGGGCTCTGGCACTGGCGGCGTCGGCTCAGGTTCTGCCTTGCGGCTCTTGCCTGACACCATGACGGCGAGGCCTGCCGCCTTGGCGGCCGTCTTCATCGCCTCGTCCCGCGCCCCCGTGATCCCGACCAGCACGAAGTCTTCCGACTCAACCAGCTCCCTGAGCTGTTCGAAATCGGGGATCGCTTCGAGGCGTTCCACATTGAGGACGAGGGGGGCACAATTAAAAAACTGGGGGGCCTGCGCGACCTTGGCCTCCAGCAGTTGTCGGATCCGGGCCGGATTGCCATCGCTGAGATGCAACACAGAAATAGTGAAGGTGGTCCCTTTCAATTCGTTATCGCGTTCAACCATGAATCTTCCCCGAACCGAGACGGTAATACGTTATTGTTATTCAATTCCTGATGTTATAGTTTGCCACCACCAGAGGCAATAAACCCGTCGGATTATATCAATTTCCATGTTGTGTGCAGTCTATAAAAGTCGCAAAAAAGCCGAGACCTATCTCTTTATTGAACGAAGAGAGGACTTTTCCCGCGTTCCCGAGGTGCTGATGAGTACCTTCGGGCGTCCCGAACTGGTCCTGATGACCAAGCTGGACCCGGCCAAGCCCCTGGGGCTGGCCTCCACGGAGCGGGTGATGGCCGCCCTGAAGAGCCAGGGCTTTTATCTGCAGGTGCCACCGCCACCGGAAAACCTGCTGGAGCAGCACAAGGCGCAATTAAAGGGCGCACGATGAGGGCGGGGCGGCTGGCACTGCTGTTGTCAGGCGCCCTGTCGGGATCGCCGGTGCAGGCCGGCCCCGATTTTGACCAGTACGTGGCAAGCCTCAAAGAGCAGGCGCTGGCGGCGGGCATGTTGCCCGAGACGGTGAGTGCGGCCTTTGCGGATGTCCACCTTGTCGATGCCGTCATCAGGCACGACAAAAATCAGCCGGAATTCAAACTGACCCTGGACACATATATTCCCCGGGCGGTGCCGGAATGGAAAGTCAAGCAAGCCCAAACCTTATATCGCCAGCATTTGCCGCTGCTCACAAAAATAGGCCGGGAATATGGGGTACAGCCCTAATGCCGATCAGTTAAGGATCCATTGACCGATCCTCAGGCTGTGTAAGAATCCGAAACTCCTTGTTGGGTTT
>NZ_JAPCIY010000128.1:0-6080 GCF_027707645.1 Aeromonas sp. QDB30
CTGCGCGAGCAGCTATCACCCAGTAATGGGAATCCCCCTCCTGTGACGCGAAGCGCTAAGGTGGGGGAGGATGTCAAAGAACATGACCAAGACGACAAACACCAGGATCCCCAGGGCAATGTAGTCAAGTACCATCGATTTCTCCCGTCTGAGTCGCTAACAATGCTTCGATTGTCGAGTCGAGGCTTCGGCAATAATGACAGCATATGCCGTCGGTGCAAGTCTGCAATCGGAGAGTTGGTGTGGCGGTACAGGCATGGTTCATCGGTTGCTCATTTAACACACAAAATTGATTTGGTTAGATAAAATCAAGCAGCAATGGATGCCCGGGCAAGGTGAGAGGTGAACCTGATGAACGAATGGTGCAGTGGCAAAGGATGGCGGCTTGGCCTGTTGCTGATCTGCCTGTTGTGGTCCCGCCTCGGCTGGACCGCCGAACCCAGAATGGAGCCCAATGAGCAGGAGTTGGCACAGACCCTGGTCCTGCTTCATGAACCCATCGTCATGCTGACGGCTAAATATGGCAACCTGGATGGGGCGGCCAGGGTACGGCTGGCCCATGAGCGAGTTCAGCGGATGGAGCCAAGCGACCTCATGACGCCTGTGGCCGTGACGAAAGGCAGTCGACACGGCCAGGAGAGCCGGGAGTTTCTGGTCAATGGCAAGCGCATTCTGGTGCTGCTGGAAGGGGACCTTGATGAATTCGACGAGCTGACCCTGGATCAGGCGGCCGAACGTGTCCTGCATCGGCTCGACGGCGTGCGCATCAAGTATCTCGAGCTGCACTCGACCCCCTATTTGCTCAGAGCCGTCGGCTTGGCGGTGGTGGTCAGCCTGATCTTCTTCGGCCTCATCTGGCTGTTGCAGCGGGGGCATCGGCGAGTCAGAAAGTGGCTGGCCAACCGCCTGTTGCTGCAGAAGGGGCTGGTCCCCCACTCCTGGCGCCAGGTCACCGGGAATGTCGAGGTCCGCTTGCTCGGCCTCATCACGCTGCTGCTCATCTTCATGCTCACCTATGGCTGGCTGACCTATGTGCTCGGCCTGTTCCCCCAGACCCGGGCCTGGAGCTATCAGCTTGGGGAATCCCTGTTTGCCCTGTGTGGCGACATGCTGGAGGGCATGATTGCCGCCATGCCCGGTCTGGTAACCGTGCTGCTTATCGTGGTCATCACCCGTTTCTTCATCAAGATGCTGGCCATCCTCTTCGACCGCATCGAGCGTGGCCAGTTTCGGGTGCAGGGTTTGCACGCCGAGACCATAGGCGCCACCCGGCGACTGCTGTCAGTGGTGATCTGGCTGTTTGCCCTGACCGTGGCCTACCCCTATCTGCCGGGTGCGGATTCCGATGCCTTCAAGGGGATCAGCGTCTTCTTCGGTCTGATGGTGACACTGGGATCGGCCGGTATCATGAACCATGCCATGAGCGGCCTGGTGCTCATTTACTCCCGCGCACTGCGGCCAGGGGATCTGGTGCAGATCGGCGAGGTGGAGGGGATGGTGAGCGAGCTCAATGCCCTCTCGACCAAGCTGGTGACGCGCCAGGATCACGAGGTCACGCTGCCCAATGCAGTGGTGGTGGGGGGCAAGGTGGTGAACCTGACACGGCTGGCGGGCGAGAAGGGGGTGGCCCTGTTGACCAAGGTGACCATCGGTTATGACACCCCCTGGCGTCAGGTACATGCCATGCTGGAGCTGGCCGCGCGGCGCTGCACCCGGCTCAATCAGGATGAAGCTCCCCTGGTGCGGCAGTTGCATCTGCAGGATTGGTATGTGGAGTACGAGTTGCAGGTGAGGATGAAGGCAAGCGAACTCCCTGCGGTGGTCAAGACGGAGCTCCATGGCCATATTCAGGATGTCTTCAACGAGTTCGGGGTGCAGATCATGTCCCCCAACTTCATTGCCCAGCCGGAACAGGCTGTGCTGGTGGCCAGGGAGCAGTGGTATCAGGCGCCGGCCCGGGCGCCCGATTCCGCCGAGCCCCCCGCCAGAGAGTGACCACAAAAAGCAGAGGCCCGGCAGCAATGCCGGGCCTCTTGTCATGAAGAGAAGCTGATGCCTCAGCTCTCCTTGGCCTCTCTCAGTTGGGAGGGCCTGAATTTTACCAGGAAGGCGAGGGTGATGAGGGCGGTGCTCACCAGACCGATGATGGTGGAAACATTCATCTCGAGGCCGAAACCGATGGGGGCGTTGGCCAGGTAGGTGATGACCACTGCGGTCATGAAGATGGCGGGAATGGTGCATACCCAGTGCAGCTTGCCTTCCTTGATGAGGTAGGCGGCCGCAGCCCACAGCATGATGACGGCGGTGGTCTGGTTGGCCCAGCCGAAGTAGCGCCAGATCACCCCGAACTCTGCCTTGGAGATGATGAAGCCAAGGATGAACATGGGGATGGCGATGAGCAGACGCTTGGCCATGGGCTTCTGGGTCAGGTTCAGGAAGTCCGCCACGATGAGGCGGGCGCTGCGAAACGCGGTGTCACCGGAGGTGATGGGCAGGATCACCACGCCGAGGATCGCCAGGATGCCGCCCACGGTACCGAGCAGGCTGGTGGAGACTTCGTGCACCACGGCAGAGGGGCCGCCGCTGGCCAGGGTGGCGTTGAGTGCCTCGGTGCTGTCGTAGAAGGAGAGACCCAGGGTGCACCAGATGAGGGCGATGATCCCTTCCCCTATCATGGCACCGTAGAAGATGAAGCGACCGGAGCTCTCGTTCTGCATGCAGCGCGCCATCAGCGGGGACTGGGTGGCGTGGAAACCGGAGACCGCACCACAGGCGATGGTGATGAACAGCAGCGGCCAGAGCGGCAGGTCCGTCGGGTGCAGGTTGGAGAAGTCCATCCCGGTGTTGTAGAAGCCCTTGCCGGAGACGATGAGGCCGATGATGAGGCCGACCGACATGAAGACCAGCAGCGCGCCGAAGATGGGGTAGAAGCGACCGATGATCTTGTCGATGGGGACGATGGTCGCGAGGATGTAGTAGGCGAAGATGGCCGCAATCCAGTAGACCAGATCGGTGGAGGTGAGGTTGGCGAGCAGGCCCGCCGGGCTCAGGACGAAGACCACGCCCACCAGCATCAGGAGCACCACGGCAAAGAGGTTCATGAAGTGCTTGGCGGCGGTGCCCAGGTGCTCACCGACCACGGTCGGCACCGAGGAGCCCCTGGCGCGCACCGACAGCATGCCGGAGAAATAGTCGTGGACCGCACCGGCGAAGATGCAGCCGAACACGATCCAGAGCATGGCGACCGGACCATAGAGGGCACCCAGGATGGGGCCGAAGATGGGGCCGACGCCGGCGATGTTGAGCAGTTGAACCAGGTAGACCTTCTTGTCCGACATGGGGACATAGTCCACCCCGTCCGCCATGGTGATGGCGGGGGTCTTCAACTCGGGTTTGGGCCCGAATATCCGTTCGATGAATTTGCCGTATATGAAGTAGCCGGCTATCAACAAGCCGACACAGAGGAAGAACCAGATCATTGCTACGCTCCTGCTTTGTTATTTTTTGGTGTGCGCAGCCAGTGTAGGTGGGGACTTCTGTTAACGGCAGGTGAAAGGGGGTGAGCGGCGACATGGCGACCCGAGTGGTTGCCCGCTGTGATCCGGCGCACATCGCGCCCCGCTTTATTCCAGTCCCAGCTCGTCTTTTAGCTCCTTGAGGTAGCGGCGGCTGACCGGTACCCGGGCCCCGCTCGGGGTCACGATCTCCGCCAGTTGATTCTCCAGCAAACGGATTTCGAAGATGGCGGCCGGGGCCACCAGATACTGGCGGTGACAGCGCAGCAGCGGGGTCTTCTCCTCGAGGGACTTGAGGGTGAGCTGGGTGTGAAACAGCTCGCCCTGGCAGGCGACATGGACGCCGCCGAGATCGGAGAAGGCGTACTCCACCTGGGAGGTTGGGAGCAGCCGCACCCGGTTGTGCAGGTATCCGGGGATATGGTGGATGGTCGGGGCCAGGGTCCCGACCGGTTGCGGGGTGATGTCCTGCCTGAGCCGCGCCAGGGTCTTGGCGAGGCGCGCCGGCTCCACCGGCTTGAGCAGGTAGTCGAAGGCGTTCTCCTCGAAGGCCTGGATGGCGTAGTCGTCGAACGCGGTGACAAAGACGATGCGGGGCAGGGGATCGAGCATGGCCACCAGCTCCATGCCGCTGAGCTTGGGCATCTGGATATCGAGAAACACCACATCCGGCTTGAGTTGCTGGATGAGGCCGAGCGCCTCGATGGCGTTGCCCGCCATGCCCAGGATCTCGATGTCGGGATCGCTGGCCAGCAGCTCTGCCAGCTCTTCGCGGGCATAGGGCTCGTCATCGACGATCAGGGTGCGGATCATGTCATCTCCTTGGCGGTGGTGCGGGGTTGTCGTGGGAGTGTCAGGGAGACCCGGGTCCATTGCTCCGGCTCCCACTGGACGTCAATGCCATAGCGCTCGCCAAAGGCGCTCTTGAGGCGCTTGTCCACCAGGCTCATCCCCAGACCATCCCCCTGGCCGGATGGCTGCCAGGCCCCGGCGTTGTCTTCGACGCAAAGGGTGATCGCCTCGGGGGTTTCCCTCGCGAAGAGGCGAAGTCGCCCCTCTCCCAGCAGGGAGCAGATGCCGTGCTTGATGGCATTCTCGATGAGGGGCTGCAGGGTGAAGCTCGGCAGTTGCACCTCGGCAAGGTGGGGCGGGATCTCGTTGATGACGGTGAGCCGCTCGCCAAAGCGGGCCTGCTCTATCTCCAGGTAGGAGAGGCAGTGCTCCTGCTCCTCACGCAGCGTGGTCAGGCCGCTCTGGCGCTTGAGGTTGTTGCGAAAGAAGCGGGAGAGGTGCAGCAGCAGCTCCCGTGCCCGTCCCGGATCGCGGCGGGTAATGGCGCTGATGGTGTTGAGGGTGTTGAACAGGAAGTGGGGGTTTATCTGTGCCTGTACCAGCTTGAGCTCGGATTGCACCAGCAGGCGCTGCTGCTGCTCCAGGCGGCCTGCCAGCAGCTGCTGGGACAACAGGTTGGCGATCCCTTCTCCCAGGGTGTGATTGATCTTGAGGAAGAGCCGCTTCTTGGGCTCATAGAGTTTGATGGTGCCGATCACCCCCTCGTCACCCTGCAGGGGGATCACCAGCACGGAGCCGAGCTGGCACTGGGGGGAGATGCTGCAACGATAGGGCTGGCTGTTGCCATCTGCGAACAGCACCTTGTTCTGGGCGATGGCTTGCAGGGTGATCGCCGAGGTGATGGGGGTGCCCGGCTTGTGGTGATCTTCCCCGGTGCCGATGAAGGCGAGGATTTTGTCGGTATCCGTGATGGCGACGGCGCCGACGCCGGTCTCTTCCTGAACGATATGGGCTATCTTGCCGCTGGCCTCCGGAGTGAACCCCTGGCTCATGATGCCGACGGTACGGTTGGCGATGGTGAGCGCCTTGGCGGAGAAGACCCGGGAGAACTTTTCGTACATCCGCTGCTGGTCGCGGATCATGCTGATGAAGAGCGCCGCCCCGCAGGAGTTGGCGAGGATCATGGGGGTGGCGATGGTGCGCACCAGCAGCAGGGACTTGTCGAAGGGGGTGGCGACCAGCAGGATGATCACCATCTGCATGATCTCGGCCACGAAGGTGGTAAAGAAGGCGACCCTGGGTGCAAAGAGGTCATTGACCCTGCCTGCCCGCATCAGCCGCCAGTGCACCAGCCCCCCCAACAGCCCCTCGCAGGTGGTGGAGATGGCGCAGGCGAGATCGGTGAACCCCCCCAGAGTATAGCGGTGCAGGCCGCCGGTCAGCCCCACCAGGAATCCCACCAGGGGGCCGCCCAGCAGTCCCCCCAGTACGGCACCGACCGCCCGGGTGTTGGCGATGGCGTCATCGATGTCGAGGCCCACATAGGTTCCCAGGATGCAAAAGCAGGAGAAGATGACATAGATGAGCACCTTGTGGGGCAGCCTGACGGAGTAGTTGGCCAGGGGACGCAACAGGGGGCTTTTGGAAAAAAGGTAGGCGATGACCAGGCTGACGCTCATCTGCTGGAGCAGAGAGAGGACTCATGTACAGGATCTTTAGCTACAACCAATTGAAATAGATAGAAAAAAGGCTTCGTTTGTGATCTGATTTAAT